>JALYSS010000065.1 GCA_030854685.1 Pseudomonadota bacterium
GATCGATGAGCACCGCCCTTCCTGGCGCCATCTCGGTCAACGGCCGCAGCTACCGCTGGCCCGCACGTCCGCTCGTCGTCGTATGCGTCGACGGTTGCGAGCCCGATTACGTGAACCAGGCGATAACCGCGGGGAGCGCGCCCTGGATGGCAGCGCTCGACGGCGTTGGTACCTGCCTCACGGCGGACTGCGTCGTTCCGTCATTCACCAACCCGAACAACCTGTCGATCGTCACCGGCGTGCCGCCTTCCGTGCACGGCATTTGTGGCAACTATTTCTTCGACCCGGACGCGCAGGCCGAAGTGATGATGAACGACCCGAAATACCTGCGCGCCGGAACGATTCTCGCGGCGTTCGCCGACGCCGGTGCGAAGGTCGTCGTCATCACGGCGAAGGACAAACTGCGGGCCCTGCTCGGACATCGGCTGAAAGGCGTCTGCTTTTCCTCCGAGCGCGCCGACCAGGCGACCCTCGCCGATAACGGCATCGTCGACGTCCTTTCATTGACCGGCATGCCGGTACCCTCGGTCTACAGCGCCGAATTGTCCGAGTTCGTGTTCGCCGCCGGCTGCGCACTGCTCGAGCGCGACCGCCCGGACATCATGTACCTGTCAACGACCGATTACGTCCAGCACAAGCACGCGCCCGGAACACCCGCGGCCAACGCGTTCATCGGCATGCTCGATCGCTATCTCGCGCGGCTCGACGCTGCCGGCGCTGCCATCGCGTTCACCGCCGACCACGGCATGAACGCGAAGACCGACGCCTTCGGGCGCCCGAACATCGTCTACCTGCAGGACGACCTCGACGCCGCGTACGGCGAGAATGCGACGCGGGTGATCCTGCCCATCACCGATCCGTATGTCGTGCATCACGGCGCGCTTGGTTCCTATGCCACCGTCTACGTGGATGACCGCGTCCCGCTCGAAGCGGTGCAGGAGCGCATTGCCGCGCTGCCCGGTATTGATCTGGTCCTGCTCCGCGCGGCTGCCTGCGCGCGGTTCGAGTTGCCGGAGAACCGGGTCGGCGATCTCGTGGTCGTATCCGAGCGGCTCACCGTGATCGGGAGCCGGCGCACCCGCCACGACCTGTCCGGCCTCGACGCGCCGCTGCGCTCGCATGGCGGAACGTCCGAGCAACGCGTACCGCTGATCGCCAATCGGCCGGCGCCGGATCTGCCCGAGCGCCGGTGGCGCAATTTCGATGCGTTCGACCTGGGCCTTAACCATCTCGCATGAAGCTTGCATGAGGTTCTTCCCGATATGCTGACTGCCGCCAAGGCGCCGCCAACGCCGGCCGTCCTGTCCGAAACCATGCGCATCGCCGGTGAGCGCGTGGGGGGTGCCCGCAAGCTCGAGGTGCGCAATCCCTACACCGGCGACGTCGTCGGTACTGTGCCGCGCGCGAGCGTCGACGACATCCGTCGGGCGTTCGCGATCGCGCGCGCGTACAAGCCGCGGCTCACGCGCTACGAGCGTCACGAGATCTGCCGCAGGGCGGCCGAAATCATCGCGGAGCGCGCCACCGCGCTGTCCGACCTGATCACCGCCGAATGCGGCATCTGCAAGAAGGATTCGCTCTACGAAGTCGGCCGCGCCCGCGACGTGTTCACGTTTGCCGGCAACGCGGCGCTCATCGACGACGGCCAGATCTTCTCCTGTGACCTGACGCCGCACGGCAAATCGCGCAAGGTGTACACGTTGCGCGAGCCGCTGCTCGGCGTGATCTCCGCCATCACGCCGTTCAACCATCCGCTGAACCAGGTCGCGCACAAGATTGCGCCGGCGATCGCAACGAACAACCGGATGGTGCTGAAGCCCACTGAAAAGACGCCGCTGTCGGCGCTGGCACTCGCCGACATCCTCTACGAGGCCGGCTTGCCGCCGCCGATGTTCTCGGTGGTTACCGGTGATCCGCGCGAGATCGCGGACGAAATGCTCGTCAACGCCGACGTCGATCTCGTCACATTCACCGGCGGCGTACCGGTCGGCAAGTACATCGCCTCGAAGGCCATCTACAAGCGGCAGGTGCTGGAATTGGGCGGCAACGACCCCATCATCGTCATGGAAGACGCCGACGTCGACGAAGCCGCCGCGCTTGCGTCGGTCGGTTCATACAAGAATTCGGGGCAGCGCTGCACGGCGGTGAAGCGCATGCTCGTCCACCAGGATGTCGCCGACGCCTTCGTCGAGCGGCTGCTGGCGCGGACCGAGGCATGGACGTACGGCGATCCCGCCGATCCGACGGTTGACATGGGAACGGTCATCGACGCAGCCGCCGCGGCTGCGTTCGAGTCGAAGGTTCGCGCCGCCGTCGAGCAAGGCGCGCGGCTCCTGTACGGCAATCGCCGCGAAGGCGCGCTCTATTCACCGACGATGCTCGACCACGTGTCACCCGGGATGGAGGTCGTGCGCACCGAGACCTTCGGTCCGGTATCGCCGGTGATTCGATTCAAGGACATCGACGACGCCATCCGGATCTCGAATTCCACCGCGTATGGCTTGTCGTCGGCGGTCTGCACGAACCGACTCGACTACATCACGCGCTTCGTGAGCGAGTTGCAGGTCGGCACGGTGAACATCCGCGAGGTTCCGGGCTATCGCCTGGAGGTGACCCCGTTCGGCGGCGTCAAGGACTCGGGGCTCGGGTACAAGGAAGGTGTCCAGGAAGCGATGAAGAGCTTCACCAACGTCAAGACGTATTCACTCCCGTGGTGATCCAACCTTGCAAGTATTGCTGAACCTGCTGGCGGGCGTGTCGCTGCTCGTGTGGGGCACGCACATCGTGCGCACGGGCATCCTGCGCATGTACGGCGGCAGCCTGCGCCGTGTGCTTCGCCGCAGCGTGTCGAAGCGCGCGTCGGCATTCTTCGCAGGACTCGGCGTCACCGGCCTCATCCAGAGCAGCACGGCAACCGCGCTCATCGTCGCATCGTTTGCCGGGCAGGGCATGATCGGGACGGCGCCGGCGCTCGCGGTCATGCTCGGCGCCGACGTCGGCACGGCGCTTGTCACCGTGCTGCTTTCGTTCGACCTGTCGTGGCTTGCGCCACTGTTGATTTTCAGCGGCATCGTCTTGTACCTGTCGAGCCAGGCGAGTGCTGCCGGCCGTTTCGGACGCATCCTGATCGGTCTCGGCCTCATCATGTTCGCGCTGCAATGGATTTCGGTCGCGGCGCGGCCCCTCGTGCAGGCGGCGGGCGTCAAGGTGATCTTTGCGTCGTTGACCGGCGACGTGCTGCTCGACATGCTGGTCGCCGCATTCTTCACGGTGCTGTGTTATTCGAGCCTGGCACTCGTGCTGCTCGTCGCGACGATGGCGTCGCTGCACGTGATCGCGCTGCCCGTGGCGCTCGGGCTCGTGCTCGGCGCGAATCTCGGCAGCGGCCTGCTCGGCATGCTGTCGACGCTGCGCGCGACACCGGAAGCGCGGCGCGTCACGCTCGGCAATTTCATCTTCAAGCTGATCGGCTGCGTGCTGGCGATTCCGCTGGTCGGTCATCTCGAAACGTGGATCGACGGCATGTATCTCGATCCGTCGCGCGAGGTCGTGCTGTTCCACCTTGGCTTCAACGTCGCGCTGGCGCTGTTGCTCGTGTTCTGGACCGAGCGCATCGCGAAGGTCGCGGAGCGCCTGCTCCCCGCGCGTCCGGCGTCCGAGGATCCGGCAAAGCCGCGCCACCTCGACCCTTCCGCGCTCGACACGCCGGGGCTTGCGATCGCGTGCGCCGCACGCGAGTCGATGCGCATCGGCGACGTGGTGGAGCAGATGCTCGCCGGCATGCTGACGGTCCTGACGACCAATGACCGCACGCTGGCGGAGCGGCTGCGCAGGATGGACGACGTCGTCGACGAGCTCTATACGGCCGTCAAGCTCTACCTGACGCAGATCCCGCGCGAAGCGCTCGAGCAGCGCGAAGGCCGTCGCTGGGCGGACATCGTCTCGTTCGCGATCAACATGGAGCAGGTCGGCGACATCATCGAGCGCATCGTCATCGACGTCGAGGACAAGAAGATCGACAAGGGCCGCAATTTTTCGGAAGCAGGCATGACCGAAATCTGCGATTTGCACGCGCGGCTCATCGCGAATCTGCGCCTCGGTCTTTCGGTATTCCTGAATGGCGACCTGAAGCATGCGCAGGAACTGCTCGCGCAGAAGGTACTGTTCCGCGATCTCGAGCGCGCCTACGCGAATTCGCATCTCGGACGGCTTGCCGGCAATACCATCGAGAGCATCGAAACGTCTTCGCTGCATCTCGACCTCCTCTCCGACCTGCGGCGCATCAACTCGCACATCTGCTCGATCGCCTATTCGACCCTCGAGGAAGCCGGCGTGCTGGCTCGCACGCGCCTCAAAACCGAAAGTGACGCGGCACCGGATCGCGGCGCGCAGGCCGCCGACAACGCGTCGTGGCAAAAGCACAAGCCGAAGACGGCGTGAGATTTTCGCGTGCAGGAATACCTGGTCATGCGTCCAACCGGTGAAAGCTGATGGCGCCGTCGATCGCCGGCATCGTCGATGACCTCGCGAAACTCGCCGATGCACGCACGCATCCGCTCGACCATTACGTGACGTTTCCCGAAGTCGCGCGACGGCGCCAAAGCCCCTGAGCCGGCGATGCCGGCGCAGGAGCTGTCGCTCGGCATAACGCTGGCTGTCCTGGGCGCCGGCCTTCTGCACGCCGGCTGGAACGCGCTGCTGAAGGGATCGCCAGGCGGCGATCCCATGCTCGGCACGGCGTCGATCGTCGCGGGCTCGTGCGTCTGCGCGCTCGCCGTGCTGCCCTTCGTCGCGCTCCCGGATCCCGCTGCATGGAAATTCATCGCGTGCTCGGCGGTGATCCATTTCGCGTACTACGTGACGCTGGCGCACGCGTATCGGACCGGGGACTTGTCGTTCGCCTATCCGCTGATGCGTGGAACGGCACCGCTGATCGTCGCGGTGCTCGGCATCGTGTTCCTGCACGAGCTGCCCAGCGTGCACGCGATGCTCGGCATCCTGCTGATCTGCGCCGGCATCGTCAGCATCGCCTTCGTGCGTCGCGAACGGCATCCACGCGCCGCCACCGCATGGGCATTCACGAATGCGGCGATCATCGCGTTGTACACGCTCATCGATGGCAGTGGCGCGCGCGTGTCCGGTAACGCGGTGGCATACGTGACATGGCTGATCTTCCTCGAGGGACTGCCCTTCCTCACGTGGATCGGCTGGCGTCGCGGCGCGCCGGCAATCGGCTATCTGCGCCGCGGCTGGCGTCGCGGGCTGCTCGGCGGTGCGTGCAGCCTCGCCGCCTACGGCATCGTCCTCTTCGCCATGACGCGCGCACCGGTGGCAGCGGTCGCGGCGTTGCGCGAAACTTCGGTGATATTCGCTGCGTTGATCGGCGCCGTATGGCTCAAGGAAGGCTTCGGCGCGATGCGTCTTGCCGGCGCGGCGAGCGTGGTGGCCGGGGTCGCTGCGCTGAAGTTTTGATCCCAATGCAATGATCCAATGAGCGCCGCAGGGCCGTCCCAGGATGCGAATTGCTCCACCCTTGGGGGCAGCGCAGCGGCCGTGTCGGCCAATGCGGCCGCAAGCGTGGGAGGTCATGCAAGCGCGACCATTCCCTCGCATGCGCGGGTGGTGATCGTCGGCGGCGGCATCGCCGGGGTATCGACGGCCTATCACCTCGCCAAGCTCGGCATGACCGACGTCGTATTGCTCGAGCAGGGCCGGCTCACCTGTGGCACGACCTGGCACGCGGCGGGGCTCGTCGGCCAGATGCGTGCGACGCGCAATGCCACGCGGATGAGCCGCTACGGCATCGAGCTCTATTCTTCACTGGAGCGCGAAACGGGCCTTGCAACCGGCTGGAATCAATGCGGGAGCCTCAACGTCGCGAAGACGCCGCAGCGCATGCAGTTGATGCGACGGCAGATGGTGCGCGCACAAAGCTTCGGCGTCGAATTCGAATGGCTCTCGCCCGATGAAATTGCCGCGCGGGTACCGCTGCTGCGCACCGACGATCTCACCGGGGGCGTATGGATTCCCGGCGACGGCAAGGCCAATCCGACCGATCTCACGCAATCGCTCGCAAAAGGTGCCCGAAACCGCGGCGCGCGCATCGTCGAAGGCGTGCAGGTCACCGGCGTGGACGCGCAGAATGGACGCGTTCGCGCGCTTCGCTGGACCGTCGGCGACGAGCGCGGTGCAATCGGCTGCGAATTCGTCGTCAATTGTGCCGGCCAGTGGGCGCGAGAATTCGGTGAACTCGCCGGGGTCGCCGTACCGCTGCAGTCGGCCGAGCACTTCTATCTCGTCACCGAGCCGATCGTCGGCATTGCGCGCGACACGCCGGTCATTCGCGATCCGGACGGTTACATCTACTTCAAGGAAGAAGTCGGCGGCCTCGTCATGGGCGGCTTCGAGCCGGTCGCAAAACCATGGAACGTCGACCGGATTCCGGATCGCTTCGAGTTTCAATTGCTGCCGGAAGATTGGGACCAGTTCGAATTGTTGATGCAAAACGCGCTGCACCGCGCACCCTGCCTTGACACCGCGCAGGTCAAGCTGCTGCTCAACGGACCGGAAAGCTTCACGCTCGACGGCAACTTCCTGCTCGGCGAAGCGCCCGAGCTTCGCGGCTATTTCGTCTGCGCGGGATTCAATTCGGCCGGCATCGCGAATGCGGGTGGCGCCGGCCGATTGATTGCCGAGTGGCTGATCGAAGGCGAGCCGCCGTTCGACGTATGGGACGTCGACATTCGCCGCTTCGCGCCCTTCCATGTCAACCGTCGGCATCTCGCCGACCGCACGGTCGAGACGCTCGGACTGCATTACGCGATGCGCTGGCCGCGCGAGGAGCTCGTGTCGGTGCGACCGCTGCGACGCTCGCCGCTCTACGACCGGTTCCGGCGGAAGCGCGCGGTCTTCGGCACAAAGCTCAATTGGGAGCGCGCCAATTATTTCCTGCCGGAAGGCATGTCGGAGGCGCGCTACACGCTCGACACGCCCGCGTGGCTGCCTTGGGTGCTGGATGAACAACGCGTGTGTCGCGAAGGCGTCGTCGTGTTCGATCAGACGTCGTTTTCCAAGTTCGTGCTCAAAGGACGCGACGCGCTCACGGTCCTCGAGCGCATCTGCGCGAACCGGATCGGCGTGCCGATCGGCCGCATCGTCTATACGGCGCTCCTGAACGAGCGCGGCGGCTTCGAGAGCGACGTCACGGTCACGCGCATCGCGCCGAACGAATTCTTCATCCTGACCGGCTCCGGACAGGCGACGCGCGATTTCGCCTGGATCGAACGGCACATCCGCGACGACGAGCATGCATCGCTCGTCGATGTCACGAGCGGTTATTCGATCCTGTCGTTGATGGGGCCGCGCGCCGAAGCGTTGCTGTCGCGGTTGTCGCGCGACGATTTTTCGAAAGCCGGCATGCCGTTCGCGACGACGCGCACGGCCGACGTCGGCTATGTACGCCCGCGTGTCACACGGATCAGCTACGTCGGGGGTCCGGGCTACGAGTTGTGCGTGCCGACCGAACAATGTGTGACACTCTACGATGCGCTGTGGAGCGCAGGCGCGCCGTTCGGCTTGCGCGACGCTGGCTATTACACGATCGACGCGCTGCGCATCGAGGCCGGTCGCCGCGCGTGGGGCGCCGAACTGTCGCCCGACGAGACGCCGCTCGAAGCGGGCCTTGGATACGCAGTGGCGCTCGACAAGGGCGCGTTCATTGGCCGCGATGCGCTGTTGCGCCAGCGCGCGCACGGTCTGTCCAAACGCCTTGTGCAGTTCACGCTGGACGACCCCGCCGCGTTTGCATGGGGTGGCGAGCCGATCCTGATGGACGGGTGCTCGATGGGTGAGCTTACCTCGGCGGGTTACAGCCGCGCGCTGGGGCGGTGCGTGGCGTTCGGTTATGCGAAGTCGCGCAATCCGGACATGGCATTGACCGACGCGATGATCGCGAATGCCCGCTACAGGGTCGACATCGCGGGAACGCAGTACGCCGCTACCATCCACCTGCAGGCGCCGGGTTAGACTCCGACATCCTGTTCCGGGGCTCCCACTGTGACGGCACTCCTTCGACTCACACCGCCCGCGCGACGCGGCCGTACACCGTCACGGCCCGGCGTCGAAACCGCGCAGGTGCAAAGCCTCACGCGCGGGTTGTCGATCCTCGAATGCCTCGCGCGCGCCGAAGGCGGCCTGACGCTGACCGACATCGCGCATCGCGTGCAGCTGCCGGCGTCGACGACGCATCGGCTGCTGGCAACGCTCGAGAAGACGGGATACGTGTATCAGATGGGCGATCTCGGACTCTGGTACGTGGGCCTCCAGGCATTCACCGTCGGCTCGAGTTTTCTCGCCAATCGCGATTTCGCGGCGCACAGCCACGTGCACATGCGGCGACTCATGGAGCAATGCGGCGAAACAGCCAATCTCGCGATTCTCGACGACACCGAAGCGGTCTTCATCGATCAGGTGCAATGCCGCGAGACCATGCGCACGATCGTCAAGCTGGGCAGCCGCGTGCCGCTCCACGCGTCCGGCGTTGGCAAGGCGATTTTCGCGTCGCTTCCCGACGATCAGATCGACGCGCTGATCAAGGTGAAGGGCCTCCCGCGCATCACCGAGAATACGATCACGTCGCCGGAGACGATGTGGGCGAGCATTCGCGTCATTCGCCAGCGTGGCTGGTCGTTCGACGACGAGGAGCACCTGCCCGGAACGCGCTGCGTCGCCGCGCCGATCTATGACGAGCACGCGGAGCCGCTGGGCGCCATTTCACTCGCGGGCCCTTCATCGCGGTTGCCCGACGCTCGGATCAAGCAGCTGGGCCCACTCGTCTCGCACATCGCCGAAGAAATCACCCGCAGGCTCGGCGGCCGCTGGCCGCATCCGCATTGAGGTATCGGGTGACATGCGAGCACGGTTATCCGCGTCGCGGCGGAATTCACGCTTTGAAGAGTGCTCGCCGCGCGGCAACTTGAAGGAGAACGACTTGAACCCAACGCAACGTTTGCACGGTGTCCTCGCGCCGGTCATCACCCCGTTCACGGCCGATTTGCGGCCCGACAGCCAACGCCTCGTTCGCCATTGCCGCTGGCTGCTCGAGCAGGACGTCGGGCTCGCGGTCTTCGGCACGAACTCGGAAGGCAACTCGCTCACGGTACCGGAAAAGCTTGCGCTCCTCGACGCGCTGGTCGACGCCGGTATCCCGCCGCGTCGAATGATGCCGGGGACGGGGTGCTGTGCATTCCCCGACACGGTCGAACTCACGCGTCGCGCCATGCAGCACGGCTGCGCGGGCGTATTGATGCTCCCGCCGTTCTACTACAAGGGTGTCTCGGACGACGGGCTTTTCGCAAGCTATGCGGAGGTGATCGAGCGGGTCGGCGACGCGCGGCTTCGCATCTACCTGTATCACATTCCGCAGGTGTCGCAGGTGCCGATCGGTCCGGACCTGATCGAGCGTCTGCTCACGCGATATCCCGGCACAATCGCCGGCATCAAGGACAGCTCCGGTGACTTTCACAATACGCGTGCGATGCTCGAGCGATTTCAGCCGCGCGGTTTCGACGTGTTCTCGGGCACCGAGAGCTTCCTGCTCGCCACGCTGCGCGCCGGCGGCGCGGGCTGCATCAGCGCCGTCGCCAATGTCAATCCGGCGGCGATTGCGAGACTGGCCGTCGATTGGCAGAAGCCCGCTGCCGAGAGCGAACAGGCCGGGCTCGACCGCGTGCGCGCGGCACTCCAGGAATTTCCGATGATGGCGGCACTCAAGGCAACGGTGGCGCATTTCTCGGGCGACGAGGCGTGGGTAACGTTGCGACCTCCACTCATCGCGCTGGCGGCCGAGCCGCGCGCGCAACTGCTCGACACGTTGACCGCGATCGGTTTCACGATGCCGGGGCTTGCAGAGGCAACGCCAGCCAGCGCCGCCTGACGCACGCCACCGCCGTGCCGGAAGGGCACGACCGCACGGCGCGCCCCGCGCGCGATTACAAGACTTCAAACAATCCTGCCGCACCCATGCCGCCGCCGATGCACATCGTCACGACGACGCGCTTGGCACCCCGCCGGCGTCCTTCTATCAACGCGTGGCCGGTCAGTCGCGTACCCGAAACGATGAGTTGCCGCACACAGCGACGGGCAAACTTTCCAGGCGGACGCTGCGGGAGACGTTTCGGGATTACGACCTACCCGTCGAAACGGCGGTGCGCGGCCATTGAGCTGGCTGGCCGCGAGGAAGCGAGGAGTCAGCGCGAGCCATGCGATCACCGGTTTTCCCGGCAAGTTGCCCATCAGCGCCGCCAGGACGTTGCCATCCGCGCCCAGCGCCGCGCGAGCGAAGGCTGTGGCGGCGGCGTCCAGCGCGCGAGCAGATCATCCATCGCGCTGATGTCGTTGCAGAGCAGCACGACGTCGCAACCGGCGGCGATGGCGGCGTCGGCGCGCGCAACGATGTCGCCCGCCGAACGCGCACCGGCCATATCGAGATCGTCGGAGAACACCAGCCCGTCGAAGCCCAGCCGACCGCGCAGGATCTCGCCGATCCAGACCGGTGAAAATCCGGCGGGCCGAGAATCGATGGCGGGATAAACGACGTGCGCCGGCATGATCGCCTCGAGGCCCTGCTGCATCAGCGCGACGAATGGAACGATGTCGGTTCGAAGGATCTCATCAAGCATGCGGGCATCGACCGGCGTGTCGACGTGCGAATCGGCGGCGACGTAACCGTGCCCCGGAAAGTGCTTGCCGACCCCGGCCGCGCCGCCCGCATGGAGTCCCCGCAGCAGCGCACCGGCGAGGTCGGCGACGATGACCGGGTCGACGTGAAAAGCGCGATCGCCGATCACCGAACTCACCGCATAGTCGAGATCGAGCACGGGCGCGAAGCTGAAGTCGATGCCATGCGCACGCAACTCGCGCGCGATCGTCTCACCGGCGTCGCATGCCGCGGCGCTCGCCGCCACCGGGTCGGCGTCCCATTGCGCGCCGAACGTCCGCATCGGCGGCAGCGGCGTGAATCCGTCATCGCGAAAGCGCTGCACGCGACCGCCTTCGTGGTCGACGCCCGTCAGCAGCTCGGGGCGGAGCGCGCGAATCGACGCGGTCAGCTCGCGCAACTGAATCGACGACACGAAGTTGCGGGCGAACAGGATGGCGCCTCCCACGCGCGGATCGGTGATACGTGCGCGGTCGCCTGGCGTGAGTTCGAGGCCTTCGATACCGAGCATGATCGGTCCGCGCGGCATGCTCATCGGCTTGCCTCGCGCATCAGTGATTTCATTTCGCGCACCGCCTCGCGCAAACCGATGAAGACGCTGCGTGAAACGATCGCGTGACCGATGTGCAATTCGCGCACGCCGGCAAGCGACGCCACCGGCTGCACGTTGAAATAGTTGAGCGCGTGACCGGCATTGAACCGCATGCCGAGGTCATGGATGGCGCGCCCGGCGACGCGGATCCTGTCAAGCTCCGCGGCCACCGCAGGACTTTCCGCGTCGCGCCCCTTCGCGTGGAACGCGTGCGCATACGGGCCGGTGTGAACTTCGCAGACGCGTGCGCCGACGCGGGCGGCCGACTCGACCTGCGCGAGCTCCGCGTCGATGAACACCGACGTGACGATACCCGCCGCGGCAAGCCGTGCGATCGCCACCTTGAGCGTGTCTTCCTGTCCCGCGACGTCGAGCCCGCCTTCAGTGGTCACCTCCTCTCGACCTTCCGGCACGAGCATTGCCATTTCGGGACGCAACGCGCATGCGATGTCGACCATGGCGTCGGTCGCCGCCATCTCGAGATTGAGCTTGATGTGGACGAGATCGCGCAACCGCCGCACGTCCTCGTCGTGGATGTGGCGACGATCCTCGCGCAAGTGCACGGTGATCCCGTCCGCGCCGCCGAGATGCGCCTCGACGGCTGCCCAGACGGGATCGGGTTCATACGTGTGGCGCGCTTCACGCAACGTCGCGACGTGGTCGATGTTCACGCCGAGCTCGATCACGTCCAGTTCCTTGTGGTCATCCCGTGGCCTCCATCCGATTCCCGACCGAACCCCACTACGGCCCCTTGTCGTCTTCGAGTGCTGCAAGATCCTGCACGACGCGCCGACTGAATATGCGCCGCTCCTCGAGGTAGTAATCGAGGATACCGCGCATCAGCCGCTTCGCTTCCGACGCCACATCCGGATCGGCATAACGCTCGGTCGCGAGGGCGATCAACGTCGCCCCGCGAACGACCGGCCAATAGCTCCGCGGCTCGGCCGCCACGCGTTGCGGGCCGCGATCGAATGCGTAATGGTAACGTTCGCCCGCTTCGACCGGCGCACCGCTTGCTACGTCATGCGTCAGCGAAAGCGCGTAACCGAGTTCCGCCAGCAGACGCAATTCGAAGCGACGCAATGTCGCTGCCTGCGCCGCAGGTCGGGCATCGGCCGTCAATGCCTGCAAGGCGGACGCGTATTCGGACCACAGCGCCGGATGGGGATCCTCGCGCGCGAGAAGCTTCAGCAGCAATTCGTTGAGATAGAAGCCGCAAAGAAGCGCAGCGCCGGTCGGGAGCGGCATGCCGCCGCGCCACTCGGCCTTGATCAGCGTCTTCAGCTCTCCACCGCCGGCCCAGGATAGCGCTACCGGCTGGAACGCCTGGAGCACCCCACGCAGTTCCGACCGCGGGCGCTTGGCACCGCGGGCGACCATCGCGACGCGGCCCGCCCGCTCGGTGAGCGCTTCGACGATCAGGCTCGTTTCGCGGTACGCATACGTATGCATGACGAACGCCGGCTCGTCGTCGTGGCGCTCGCGGAGCTGTCTCACGGCAAGGAATCGCGAGCGGCCCTAATAGCCGAGCCGCGTCAGCACCGCATCATTGTCGGACCAGCCGCGCTTGACGCGCACCCATACGTCGAGAAAGACGTGTCCGCCGAACAACGTCTCCATGTCGACCCGCGCCTGCGACGCGATTGCCTTCATCCGCGCGCCGCCTTCGCCGACAAGGATCGCCCGCTGGCTCGCCTTGGCGACGAAAATGGTCGCGCGAATGCGTCGCAAATCGCCTTCGTGCTCGAAGCTTTCGATCGTGACCGCCGTTCCGTACGGCACTTCGTCGCCCACCTGGCGGAAGATCTTTTCGCGAATGAATTCGGCAGCGAGAAAACGCTCGTCGCGATCGGTGATTTCTTCGTCCGGATAGAGAGCCGGTCCCGGAGGCAGGCGCTCGGCAATCGCCTGCTTCAGCGCCGGGAGATCGGTGCCGCGTTCGGCGGAAATCGGGATGATCGCCGCGAAGTCGGAGAGCGCCGCGATGTCGGCGATTCGCGGCAGCAGCGAGCGCTTGTCGGTCACCGCGTCGATCTTGTTCAGTGTGACGATCACCGGCACGTTCGCCGGCAGCAGGACGACGACTTCGCGATCCTGCCGGGTGAAGCGCGCAGCGTCGATGACCAGAACGATCACATCGACGTCGCAAAGCGCCTCGCGCACCGCGCGATTGAGCCGTTCGTTGAGCCGCGAGCGATGACGCGTCTCCCAGCCCGGCGTGTCGACGAAGAGGTACTGCGCGTCGTGCTCGGTGAGGATCCCCGTGATCCGGTGCCGCGTCGTCTGGGGCTTGCGCGACGTGATGCTGATGCGGGCGCCGATCAGCGCATTCAGCAACGTCGACTTGCCGACGGAGGGCCGACCGACGATCGCGACGTGCCCGCATCGGTGCGCGCTTTCCGTCTCAGCCATGCTGCCCGACCTTGATCGCCATCTCGAGCGCCTGCAACGCCGCGTCCTGCTCGGCCGCGCGCCGGCTCGCGCCCGATCCGGTCGCGACGATACCCAAATCCGGAATCCGGCATTCCACGGCAAATCGTTGCGCGTGCGCTTCGCCGGTCGTCGCGACGATGGCGTATTCCGGCACTGGTAATCGCTTCGACTGCAGCCATTCCTGCAGCCGCGTTTTCGGGTCCTTGCCGAGCACGGTGGGGTCCGCATCACGCAGCAGATCGGCATACACGGCATCGATCGTGCCCCGCGCAGCCTCGAAACCGCCATCGAGGAACACGGCACCGAACACCGCTTCCATCGCGTCGGCAAGAATCGACGCGCGGTCCGTGCCGCCGCTTCGGATCTCGCCTTCACCCAACCGAATGACGCCGCCGAGGCCGAGGCGCCGCGCCACCTGCGCGAGCGTGTCCTTGTTGACGAGATTCGCGCGCGCCCGCGACAGGTCGCCTTCGGGAATGCCCGGGAACCGCTCGAAGAGCGTCCGCGCGACGACGCAGTTCAGGACCGCATCGCCGACGAATTCGAGGCGCTCGTTGTTGGGTGCGCCGTAACTGCGGTGCGTCAGGGCCTGACGGAGCAGTTCGGGGTTGGCGAAGGCGTGATCAAGCGGGATGCGCGGCGCGACGCTCATGACGTTCCCCCACGCTTGCCGGCAGGCGGCGGCGCGAGGTCACCTACCCGCGGGTCGCGCGCGCCTCGAACTCGAGGAGGATGCTCGCGTTGCCGATCATGTGCAGGACCTTTTGCCATGCCAGCGTCGCGACGATCGCATTGCCTTCCCGACCGACGACCACGTCGCTGGCGCTGACCGAATCGACGTAATCCGCGGAAAGCCGGCGGTCCATCGAGCGACGAATCTCGGCCGCCGTCGGGGTCTCGACTTCCTGGATCGTCAGCTCGAGCGCCTTCTGGACGGTAAAGTATTCGATGTACGAGGGACCAACGCGGAAGGCAACCAGCGCGACAATGACGATGACGATCGTCGTGAACAGGAAGCCTGTCATCGACAATCCGCGCTCATTTCCGACCACGATGTTCCCTCCCCCGCTCGCGTATCAGCGGATTGCGCTGCCGATGCGTTTGAATGCAAACGACGCGATGTCGTCCCAGTTGAACCAGATGAAGAAGGCTCTTCCCCGCAAGTGGTCGTCCGGAACGAATCCCCAATAGCGGCTATCGTCGCTGTTATCGCGGTTGTCGCCCATCATGAAGTAATGGCCCGCCGGAACGCGACATTTGAAGCCGCGCTCATTGTAGTCGCAATTTTCGCGCCCGGGGAACGACCGCACGTTCGACGGATAGACCGGCTGGGCCTGCGCGTTCATGGCGATCAGGTGCGCCAGTGAGGGGTTCCCGTCGGTCTGCTCGATGCTGCGCTCGAGCGTATCGAATCGCAGGCCCTCGACGTAGCTGTAGGATCCGTCCGCTTGTTGCGGCCAAGGTTTGCCGTTGACCGTCAGCTTCTTGTCCTGGTACTCGACGACGTCACCCGCCAGGCCGACCACCCGCTTGATGAAATCCTGCGACGGATTGAGCGGATAGCGAAACACGACGACGTCGCCCCGCTTCGGATTGGCGATCGGGATGATCTTCTGCTCGATGATCGGCAGCCTGATGCCGTAGATGAATTTATTGACGAGGATGAAATCGCCGACTTCGAGCGTCGGCCTCATCGACGATGACGGGATCTTGAACGGCTCCGCCAGGAACGAGCGCAACAGGAAGACAACCAGCAATACAGGAAAGAACGACTTCGCGTATTCGACCCAGACGGGTTCGCTCGCGGCGGCGTCCCGCCTGGCGGCAAGGAACAGGCGGTCCACCAGCCAGATGACGCCGGTCAGCGCCGTCAACAGGAACAGGATCAGGGCGAAGTTCATCGAGTATAGGAGGGAGACTAAGGGAAGAGCGGACTGCGGGAGGAAGGGCGGTCAGCGGCGCGGCATTGTCGCACGTCGCCCGTGAAAATCGGGATCAGAGATGTATTTCCCGCCGGGCCGCCGCGGTCGTTCGAAGTCGAGGCGGGAAATACATCTCTGATCCCGATTTTCACTTGTCGCCAACCTGCAGGATCGCAAGAAATGCCTCCTGCGGAATCTCGACGCTGCCTACCGACTTCATCCGTTTCTTGCCGGCCTTCTGCTTCTCGAGCAGCTTCTTCTTCCGCGTGATGTCGCCGCCATAGCACTTCGCCAACACGTTCTTGCGCAGCGCCTTGATGTTCTCGCGGGCGATGATCTGCGCGCCAATCGCGGCCTGCACGGCGACATCGAACATCTGGCGCGGAATCAGCGAGCGCATCTTCGACGCGACTTCGCGCCCGCGGTACGTCGCGACCGACCGGTGCACCATCACCGATAACGCGTCCACCCGCTCGCCGTTGATCAGGATGTCGAGCTTGACGACGTCGGCCGCGCGGAATTCCTTGAATTCGTAGTCGAGCGACGCGTACCCGCGCGACACCGACTTCAGCTTGTCGAAAAAATCCATGACCACTTCGGCCATCGGCACCTCGTAGGTGAGCATGACCTGGCGCCCCAGGTATTGCATGTTCTTCTGCACGCCGCGCTTCTCGGTGCACAGCGTGATGACCGGCCCGACGTACTCCTGCGGCATCAGAATCGTCGCCGTGATGATCGGCTCGCGGATCTCCTCCACCTTGGAGAGATCGGGAAGCTTCGACGGATTCTCGATCTCGAAGTGGTTGCCGTCGCGCGTCAGCACCTGGTAGACGACGGTCGGCGCCGTCGTGATCAGGTTCATGTCGTATTCGCGCTCGAGCCGTTCCTGGACGATGTCCATGTGCAGAAGTCCCAGGAAGCCGCAACGAAAGCCGAAGCCGAGCGCCTGCGACACTTCCGGCTCGTAATGCAGCGACGCGTCGTTCAGCTTGAGCTTGTCGAGGGCATCGCGCAGCGCCTCGTACTGGTTGGACTCGACCGGATAAAGGCCCGCGAACACCTGCGGCTTCACTTCCTTGAAGCCGGGGAGCGCCGCCGCCGCCGGACGCGCCACGCTCGTGATCGTGTCGCCGACCATGGCCGCCTTCAGTTCCTTGATGCCGGCGGTGATGAATCCGACTTCGCCGGCCGCGAGCTCGTCGCGTGACGCCGAACGCGGCGTGAACACGCCGACCTGCTCGCACATGTACGCCGCACCCGACGCCATCAGCAGGATGCGCTCGCGAGGCTTCAGCGTTCCCTGCATGACGCGTACGAGCATGACGACGCCGACGTAGTTGTCGAACCACGAGTCGATCAGCAGCGCCTGCAGCGGCGCCGCGCGATCGCCCCTGGGCGGCGGGATACGCGCGATCACCGCTTCGAGGATGTCGTCGATGCCCTCGCCAGTCTTCGCACTCGCGCGAATCGCAGCCTCGGCGTCGATGCCGATGATGTCCTCGATTTCATCGATCACGCGTTCCGGTTCCGCGGACGGAAGATCGATCTTGTTCAGCACCGGTACCACTTCGACGCCCTGCTCGATCGCCGTGTAGCAATTGGCGACCGTCTGCGCTTCGACGCCTTGCGACGCGTCGACGACCAGCAGCGCGCCCTCGCAGGCGGCGAGCGAGCGCGACACCTCGTACGCGAAATCGACGTGACCGGGCGTGTCGATCAGGTTGAGCCGATACGTTTCACCGTTGCGCGCGCGGTACTCGAGCGCCGCCGTCTGCGCCTTGATCGTGATGCCGCGTTCGCGCTCGAGATCCATCGTGTCGAGCACCTGCGCTTCCATCTCCCGATCCGAAAGGCCGCCGCAGCGCTGGATGAACCGATCGGCAAGCGTCGATTTGCCGTGATCGATGTGGGCGATGATCGAGAAATTGCGGATGTTCTGCATGAAGAAAAACAACGGGCGCCGTGACGGTGCCCTCGCGACATTGCCGTTTCAGGAGGATAGAGCCGGCGTGGACGGCTGCCTGCGACTCTCGGCAGGTTGAATTTTAACGGAAAGAGGGCAAGGATACCGGGATGCCCTTTGCCACCGACAATGAGCCGCTGCCGTTCGGACCCTGGAACCCGGACATCCAGTCGGAGATTCCCGACGCGATCCGACATCTCTGCACGTTCCTTCGCACGGAGAACGTGTTCACGAGCGCCGCCGCCGCGGCAGAACTCCGCGATTTCACGGGGCTCGAATTGAGCGACGTCGTGGCGTTTCGCCCCGAGCGGCTCGCGCTGCACGAATTGCTCATTCGCGTCACGGCGGACCTCTGTGTGCCGGACGGCTCGAGGATCGAGGACCTCGGCATCAACTTCCGGCAGATCACGCGGGCGATCCTTTCGCGCTACGTCGGGCCGAGGATGGAGACGGTCGCCGAGACCCACCACACGGTGCGACACGAGCTTTCGATCTTGATCGAGCGCGAGGCCGCCGCGCTGTTCGAAGAGCCGGCGGTAACGCCTGCTGCAAAGCGGCCACGAAAGTTCGCGCCCTTCGCGTTTCTCGCGCGCTCCCGCGCGAACGAGGCCGTACGCGACGCCGGCGCCAACCGCGAGATGCGGATCGCCGCGGAATGGGAGGCGAAAGCGCACGCAAGTACGGACCCGTTGCAAGCGTCCGCGTACCGGGCGCTCGCGCGCGTGCTGTCGGCGGTGCTCGTTCGGCATGGCCGCGTGTGGGGTAGCCGCGAGATGATTGCAACGCTTGCAACCGATATCGCATCCAACCATTGCGCGAGCGACGCAATTGGCCAGCTGATCGAGCCGTGGCTGCTCGACGCCGCGAAAACCGAGGGTTATCGCCGCCTGCCGCGTCAGGAGCACCCGGTCGTCATGAACACAAAGGGCGCGTCCGCTTCAGGAAAGAGCTCGCTGCGACCGCTGCAGAAGAAACTCGCCAACGAGATCGGCGTCGACTGGCGCGAGTTCGCCTTGATCAGTCCGGACATCTGGCGCAAGCAGCTGCTCGACTACGGCACGCTCGGGCCGCACTACAAATATGCCGGCGCATTTACCGGCGAGGAACTGAAGATCGTCGATCAGAAGCTCGATCGCTACATGGCGCGAAAAGCCGCGCGCGTCGAAATGCCGCATCTCTTGATCGACCGCTTCCGCTTCGATAGCTTCGCGCCCCACTCCGACGAAGCCGGCAGCAACCTGCTGACGCGCTTCGGGCAGATCCTCTATCTCTTTTTCATGATCACGCCGCCGGCGTCGCTCGTCGAGCGCGCGTGGAATCGAGGTCTCGAGGTGGGGCGCTACAAGGCGGTCGACGACACGCTCGCCCATGGCGTCGAGGCGTATTCCGGTATGCCGGAGTTCTTCTTCACGTGGGTACAGCGCCCCGACAAGCGCGTGCATTTCGAATTCCTCGATAACAGCGTGCGACTGCCCGAGCGCCCGCGGACCGTCGCGTTCGGATGGAACGACACGATGAACATCCTGGACGTCGGCTGCCTGCTCGACGTCGAGCGGTATCGCCGCGTGAACATCGATGCGACCGCACCGGAATCGCTCTATGCGGACGACGCGAGTCTCGCACCGGCGGGGAACGCCGGTTTCCTGCGCCAGTGCATCGACCGCTTTCGCGAACTGAACTTCGCGGACCAGGCCACCGGCCGCATCTACCTGTGCGTCAACGATGGCAGGCCCGCATGGGCCGATCGCGAAGCGCTCGCATGTGCGATTGCGGATGCTGATACGCGCGCCGGCCTCGAGGTGACGTTACAGGCGGCATTCGATCGCGCGCTGCCCTCACCCGAACGCCCCGTGTTCCTCGATGAAATGATGCGCGTCGAGCCGATTCGCACGCTCGGCGACTGGGGAAGACAGCACTCGTCGGGGGACGCCGGCGTCAGGTCCCTGCCAGCGCCCGGGAAACCCGCTGCTCATCGAGCCTGAAGTGGCAAAGCTCGCGGCCGTCGATGCCGCCGTGCAGCAGCACCGGCACGCGATCACCGAATTCCGCCTCGAGCTTCGGATCGGCGTCGACGTCGATCTCGACGATCGTCGCGCTCGCGCGCTCCGCCAGCGGCAGGAGCGCCGTGCGCATCTCGTCACAAAGGTGACAGTAAGCGCGAGTGAGCAGCGTCAATTGCGCACCGGGGATTTCCATCTCCGCTTCCTGTGCAACGGGCAGTAACACGTCGCTCGGTATCAGCGATGCAATACATGAAACGCTTGCGTGTCGTGGCAAGGTTACCCTCATTGCATCTCTGACACCGCCTACTCCCCGTTGCCGAGCTTGAGCGTCGTGTAGAACGAGTTATCGCCGCGTCGCACCCGCAACGTGACCGATGCGCCCTTGTCGAGCTTCGACAGGTACTCGTTCAACTGCGTGGCCGTCTTCGCGTCGACCGGCGCTCCGCGCAGGATGACCGCGAGGATCACATCGCCCGGCTGCACGTTGCCGCGGACGACGCCGACGACGTCCTCGATCAGCACCCCGCCGCTCGTAAGGTCGAGTTCCTTGCGCTGCTCGCCGGTCAGGTCCGACAGCACGAGTCCCATGCGATTCGGCTTCGCCTTTTCCTTCGGCGCCGGATTGCCGCGGCGCTGCTGCGGCGTTGTCGCGTCTTCCTTGATTTCAGCGACGGTGACGGCGACTTCCTTCGACGCCCCCTTGCGCCACACGGTCAGCGTCACCTTCGTGCCCGGCCGGATTGCCGTAATGACCCGCGGCAGGTCGGTCGACGAGTGCACGTCGCGCCCGTCGACCTTGAGGATGATGTCGCCCGACTCGATGCCCGCCTTCGCCGCGGGGCCATCGTTCTCGACGCCGTTCACCAGCGCTCCGTTCGCCTGCTTGAGGCCGAACGCGTCGGCTGCCTCTTTCGTCAATTCCTGGATCTGCACGCCGATGCGCCCGCGTGTCACGCGACCCTTGTCCTTGAGCTGGTTGACCGCGTTCATCGCTACGTCGATCGGAACCGCGAACGCCAGTCCCATGTAGCCGCCGGTACGCGAATAGATCAGCGAGTTGATGCCGACGACCTCGCCCTTCATGTTGAAGAGCGGCCCACCCGAGTTGCCGGGGTTGATCGCAACGTCGGTCTGAATGAACGGAACGAGGTTTTCCTGCGGCAGATCGCGACCCTTGGCGCTGACGATGCCGGCGGTCATCGTGTTCTCGAGCCCGAACGGCTTGCCTATCGCGACGACCCATTCGCCGACCTTGAGCTTGTCGGGATCGCCGATCGCGACGCGCTGCAGGTCCTTCGCGTCGATCTTGATGAGCGATACGTCGGTTCGCTTGTCGCTGCCGACGACTTTTGCGACGAACTCGCGTTTGTCGGACAGGTGCACGGTCACCTCGCTCGCGTCGTCGACGACGTGCGCATTGGTGACGATGTAGCCGTCCGCGGAGATGATGAAACCGGATCCGGTCGATTGCGTCTCGAACTCTCGCTGCTCGCCGCCGGGTCCATTGCGGGGAATCTGGCCGAAGCGGCGAAAGAATTCGTAGAACGGGTCGTCCTCGGAAATGTCGGGACTGCGTTGTTTACGCGCCTTTTGCGTGACGTCGATCGACACGACCGCCGGGCCCTGTCGCTCATAGAGCTCCGTGAAATCGGGCAAGCTTCCCGACCGGCCCTGCGCCACGGCGGGCGCGCCGGTGGCGAGCGGCATCAGCATCAAAAGTGCGGCACCCAGCGCGGGCGCGAGCGACTTCGAAGACGAGAACATGACGTTCCTCTGCTTATGGGGTGTGGCGGGTTCGTGCGATGATCGAATGGCGGTCAGCGGTGCATCACCGAGTTGGCGATCTGGCGCACGGTGGCGCCCGGCGTTTCACCCATCACGGTGATCAGGTGATCGTCGTGCTTGACACTGTAGACGTTGAGGCCCCCCTGCTGCATGAATCCCGCGGGCGACGATGTCGCGACGAGCGGCTCGACGAACACGCTGACCGAGACGAGGCCGTCGGAAAATACCAGATGCGCGACGCGTTCGCGATGCCCGCGCACCTTGCGCAAGCCTTCCATGATTTTCGCGAACCCCGGCGGTACCCGCGTCACCACCCACCCGGTGTCCTGCGGAACGACGTCGCCGGACGCGCTTTCCAGCACCTGCCAGTCGCTGGGCACGGTCGGCCACGAAGGCGCGACCATCGCCGGGTCGATCCGAGCATTGATCGTGAGGTCGGTGAAGGCAAATTGCTCGATGCCGTCGCCATGCTCGTTCACCACGCGCGCCTTGAGCAGCAGGCCGGTCGCAGTGTCGGACCAGAAGCGGTGACCGTAGCGCAGGCCGTCCCTGGGCTCGAAGACGACGACCTTCACGGGCCTGCCGCCGACCCGGTCCTCGCCCAGGACGCGGAATTCATAGAAGCGCGACAGCGACTGCTGCTGCTCGGGCAGCAGCGACGGGAAGACGTTGCGGAATGTTCCGGGCTCGATGCGCATCAGCTTCGCGTCGGGGTAGTAGCAGCGCACCTCGCCCTCCCTGCGCACGACTTCGCGCGCGGGGCCGTCGAGGTTGACGAGCTTCGCGAATTCGTGGCCGCCGTCGTAGAGGTGCGTGATGCGCGAGGATTCGACGCGCGGCCCGATCTGGTAGACGATCGTGCCGACGTAATCGAGCTGCCGCGCCGCCTGCGCAGCGCGCGCGAGCCACGCCATCGCGTCGTCGGCGCGAGCGGCCGACGCGGCGAGCGCGAGCATGAAGACGGCCGGAGCCAGCCGGCCGGCGACCTGCCGGGAAAGTGGTTGCGCGCGCTGCATCGGCGGCCAATGATCGTTTCTGGAATCAGTCGAGCAAGCGAATCGTCATTCGGCAGCCGCCGGACCCAGCGGCGCGCTTGCGGCGACGTCGCGCAGATAAGGGCCGACGCCCTGCAGCGCGTTCGCAGGCGCGTATTCCTGATGCGCGAGCAGGTAATCGGCGGGGATGGTGGCGGGACGCATCTGCGCGGCGCGCATGGTCCCGGCTTCGCGCGCCTTTGCGAACCCGGCAGGTGCCGCGTCGATCATCGAGTACGCGGTCCATCCGACGACGGTCACCGCGGCGATCGATGCCGCCGCCGCCAAGGCCCAGGCGGCGGGCCCGGACACGCTGCGCATCCGTGGCGCAACGACCGTCGCCTCCCGCGCGAGCTGGCGCGAGACCGTGACGCCGATGTTGCGCATCACCGCCGTCTCGCCGCGCAGTGCGTCGCCGATCGTGTGATAGCAGCTCCACGTCGCCATGACGGCATCGCTCGAAAGCGTCGCGCAGACGCCATCCATTTCCGACGCGTCGATCTCACCATCCATCAGACGCGAAATTTGCTCGTTCATCACCATCTCCGGTTTTCATCGGTGCCGAGCAGCGGCCGGAGTTCGGTCGCAATCGACTCCCGTGCGCGAAAAATGCGTGATCGGACCGTGCCGATCGGACAATTCATCACGCTTGCAATTTCCTCGTAACTCAATCCTTCGATCTCGCGCAGCGTAATCGCCGTGCGAAGGTCCTCTGGCAACTGCTCCATCGCGCGGTTCACCGTCGCCGCGATCTGCTTGCCGACCAGTTCCGCCTCGGGTGTTGCCGTATCGCGCAACTGCTCTGCATCCTCGAAGCTCTCCGCGTCCTCGTGGTCGAATCCGGTCGACGTCGGCGCCCGTCGGCTCATCGCGACCAGGTAGTTCTTGGCCGTGTTGATCGCGATCCTATACAACCACGTATAGAACGCACTATCCCCGCGAAAGCTCGGCAGTGCGCGATACGCTTTGATAAAAGCTTCCTGCGTCACGTCCTCGACCTCCGCCGGGTCGCGCACCAGCCGGGACAGGAGTCGCCCCAGCTTGCGCTGGTATTTCGCCACCAGCAGCTCGAACGCACGTTTGTCACCTCGTTGCGCTCGCAGCACGAGCTGCTGATCGACTTCGCGATCACCCATCCGCGGGCAGTCCCTGATTCAGGTCGTTGTTATGCCCGCCGAACGGCGGGCGCGGCTGCCGGCGGCACCGCCGCGACACCCCATACCGCGGTGTCATGGCCGGACGTGGCGCACACTTGCAGCAACAGACCACCGGGCGCGTTCCAAGTTCAGCGGATCACGCATCCGCAACGGTCGATAGTTGCGGGGGTAAACCGGCGAGGACGACCGCCGGCCGGATCTCCCCGGTGGCGGTGCCGCGGTAGTTCCGTACCGTGCGCCGGCCCCAGGCCGCAAGCGCCTGCCGCGCGGTCGTGTCGACGAGCCCCAACTGCTCCAGCACGGCGACGATCGCCGGGTAGAGCCCGCGCTTCTGCCCATCCGCGACCTTGATCGCGATGCCGAGGCCCTGGCTGCGGATGCCGATTGCCTGGACGCCTTCGGCCCCGATTTTAGGCACCCAATCGCCGCGGCCGGCTTCCGTCAGCGCGAGATCGCTGCGATGCTCGCCGGAAACCATCTCCGGGTGCGTCGTCATCGCGTTGGCGAGCGTCCGGGGCGCCCTGCCGTAATCGACGTCGACGTCCGCGGTCGCCAGCCGCGCGAACGCGGTGGCAAGCGATGCCAGCGGAACCGCGTAGTTCGGTGCGGAGCAGCCGTCGATGCCCGCGACCAGCCGATCCTCGGCAACGCCCGTGAACGAGGCGACCGCCCGACGAATGGTCCGTTGCAGCGGGTGATCGTAGGCGAGGTAATTGCCGATCGAGTGTCCGTGCTGGACGCAGTACGCGAGCATCCCGCTGTGCTTACCCGAACAGTTGTGCTGCATCGTCCCGTACGGCGGAGGCGGCGGGACTTCGCCGCGTGCCTCGTAGAAGCCCGGCGCATGCGTGCCGCATTGCAGATCGACCGACGAGCAATTGCAGCGCGCGAGCATGTCGCCGACGCCCTCGACGTGCCGCGGCTCGCCCGAATGGCTTGCGCACATCAGGGCCACTTGCGCCGTCGAAAAGCCGAAACGCTCGACGCCGCCCGCCGCGGTGAACGGCAGCGCCTGCAGCGGCTTCAGCGAACTGCGCGTATAGGTGAGCGAGTACGGGTCACCGGCTGCGCGCACGACCTGCCCCTGTCGATCGACGACCGCCACCGAGCCGAAATGGATGCTTTCGACCGCGTTGCCGCGCGTGACTTCGGCGAGCGGGACATGCGCGGCGGCAGACTCGGGCATTCGGGCCATCGGGGCAAAGCGCCATTATCGCTTATCGCCGGATACCCCCCGCCTCCCCGGCGTCGGCCGCCCGGCGCCGCGCGCAGGAGGACCGGCTTGGGTCAGTTGTGCTCGCGGGTCGATGCGAGTGCTGCGCGGATCTGCTCCAGCGCGCCGGGATCTTCGATCGTCGTGAGATCGCCGGGGTCACGCGATTCCGCGAGCGCCTGGATCGAGCGGCGCAGCAACTTGCCCGAGCGCGTCTTCGGCAACAGCGTGACGAAGTGGACGCGCGACGGGCGTGCAATCGCACCGAGCTCGCGATCGACCGTCTGCATGACCTCGCGCTCCATGGCATCGCTCGACGCCGCATCCGCAACGCGCGACGGATCCTTGACGACGGCGAAGGCGATCGGCACCTGGCCCTTGATCTCGTCGTGCACGCCGACGACGGCCACTTCCGCGATGCCGCTGTGCGCCTGGACGGCCTCCTCGATCTCCCGGGTGCCGATCCGGTGCCCTGCGACGTTGATGACGTCGTCGGTGCGCCCAAGCACGAAGTAATAGCCGTCGGCATCGCGCGTCGCCCAGTCGAACGTCGAGTAGAGCTGCCGGCCGGGAACGGTCGAGAAATAGGTCGACACGAAGCGCTCGTCGTTCCCCCACACCGTCGTCATGCATCCGGGCGGGAGCGGTGGCGCGATCGTCAACACACCCTTTTCCCCGGCCGCGACGTCCGCGCCGGTGGCGCTGTCGACGAGCTTGACGTCGTAGCCGTACACGGCGAACGACGGCGAGCCGAACTTGCGCGGAGTTTCCTCGATACCGAGCTGCGCCGACAGGATCGGCCAGCCGGATTCGGTCTGCCAGTAGTTGTCGACGATGGCCACGCCGAGCGCCTCGCTTGCCCAACGCGCGGTCGGCTCGTCGAGCGGCTCGCCGGCAAGGAACAGGTAGCGCAGCGACGAAACGTCGTGCTGGCGCATGTACGACACGTCCTGCTTCTTGAGCACGCGCGCGGCGGTCGGCGAGCTGAACATCGTCTTCACCTTGTGCAGCGCGACGATCTTCCACCAGATCCCGGGGTCGGGCTGGATGGGTAGGCCCTCGTACATGATTGTCGGCGACCCGTTGATCAGCGGTCCATAAACGATGTACGAATGGCCGACGACCCAGCCGATGTCGCTCGTCGTGAACATCGTTTCGCCGGGCTCGAGGCAAAAAATGCGTCGCATCGACGACGCGAGCGCGACGGCGTAGCCGCCGGTGTCGCGTTGCACGCCTTTGGGCTGTCCCGTCGTGCCCGACGTGAACAGGATGTACGACGGCTCCGATGATTCGAGCCATTCGCAGGCGACGCGTGCACCGGCGTGCTCGGCGCGAAGCGTGCCGTAATCCAGGTCGCGCCGCGCGATCCGTGCAAAGCCCCGGTCGAGCCCGCGATCGACAACGATGACGTTGCGCGGCGGATGACGCGCAATGCGCAACGCCTCGTCGACGAGCGGCTTGTAGGGAATGACTTTGCCGGCGCGCATCCCCGCGTCGGCGGTGATCAACAACGACGCCCGCGAGTCGTCGATTCGCGTCGCGAGGCTCGCCGCCGCAAAGCCGCCGAAGACGACCGAATGGATCGCGCCGAGCCGCGCGCACGCGAGCATCGCGAACACGGCTTCCGCGATCATCGGCATGTAGATCAGCACCCGGTCGCCGCGCGCGACGCCGTGCGCCGCCAGCATCGCGGCACAGGCGTTGACTTCCTCGTAAAGCTGCGCGTACGTGTACGAGGTCGATTGGCCCGTCTCCGTCGAAATGTAGATCAGCGCCGGCTGCTCGGCGCGCGCCGCGAGATGCCGGTCGACGGCGTTATGGCACAGGTTCGTGCGTCCGCCGACAAACCATTTCGCGAACGGCGGTCGCGAATAATCGAGCACCTGCGTAAACGGCGTCTGCCAATCGACGAGGCGCGCTTCATCGCGCCAGAACGTATCGCGGTCCTCGAGCGAGCGTCGGTGAAATTCAGCGTACGTCGTCATGGCAGGGTCCGTCCGATTGGCGTCATCGCGCCGTCCGATACCTGATTCCTGATTCCTGATACCTGATCACGGATGCGTGTCCGCCGCGACGCGCACCACCGTCCGTCCCCGCGCCATCCCCTTTATGTACGCGTCGAAATGCGTCGGCAATTCGTCCAGGTCGATCGTGCGCACCTGGTCGTGCACGCGATCGGGGCGCCACTCGACCGCGAGCTTGTTCCATAGCGTCTGGCGCAGCGACATCGGGCAATTCACGCTGTCGGTGCCGAGCAGATGGACGCCGCGCAGGATGAACGGCGCGACGGTCGTATCGAGCTTCATATCCGCGACGAGGCCTACCGCCGCGACGGTGCCAGCGATCCTGGACGTCGCGAGCAGCCACGCGAGCATGTCGCCGCCAAGGTTGTCGACGGCGCCAGCCCAGGTCGATTTCTCGAGCGGGCGGATCTTCGAGAAATCGAGCGACGAACGAAGCACCACTTCCTTCGCGCCGATTTCGCGCAGGTATTCGGCTTCGCGCCCCTTACCGGTGATGGCGACGACGTGATGCCCGAGCTTGGCGAGAATCTCGATTGCCACCGAGCCCACGCCACCCGTAGCACCCGTGACGGCGACGGGACCCGCCTCCGGCGCCAAGCCGTTGTGCAGCATCAGGTGGATGGCAAGCGCCGCCGTGAATCCCGCCGTCCCGAGCGTCATCGCATCGAACGCCGTCATGCTCTCCGGACGCCGCACGACCCAGTCGGCCGGAACGCGCGCATATTCCGCATAGCCGCCATCGTGCGCGACGCCGAGGTCATAGCCGGTGACGATTACCTTGTCGCCGCGTTTCCAGCGCGGGTCGCCGCTCGATTTCACGGTCCCGGCGAGGTCGACGCCGGCGACGGTAGGAAACTTCCGCATGATCTTGCCGACCCCGTTGTACGACAGCGCGTCCTTGTAATTGATCGTCGAGTATTTGGTGCGGATCACGACGTCGCCCGTATCGAGATCGTCCAGGCTGAGGTTCACGAAACGACTCGACACGACCTTGTCCTGCTCGAATGTGCGGTACGCCTTGAATGTCTGCACCGGAGTTCTCCTGTCGAACGCGAGTGATGAGATGGACGCTACGCGACTTCGGCGCCTGCGCCGTCGGTGATGTGCGGGAGCGCCATGTAGTCGCGCGTATGCATTTCGGTGAGCCGGCTGGCCGTGCGCGGAAACTCCCCGGCACGCGGTCCGGTCAGGTACAGCGCGTCGGCCGGCACCGCCGCGGACGCGATTAGCTTCACGCGATGATCGTACAGGATGTCGATCAGCCACGTGAAGCGCCGCGCCTGATCGGTCGTGTCGGCGCCCAGCTGCGGAATGTCGGAGACGAACAGCACCGAGAAGCGGCGCGCGAGCTCGAGATAATCGCGTTGCGAGCGCGGGCCGTCGCAGAGCGCCTTGAAGCCAAACCAGACGACGCCGCCTGCACGCCGGTGCGCGACCAGCATCCGGCCCTCGATCGTCAGGTGCGTCGACTCCTCGGGACCTCCGCGTATCGCCTCCCAGGCCGCGGACATCGCCGCGTCGGCCACGGGTCCTGCCGGCACGTGGAACGTCTCGACGTGCTCGAGCGCGCGCAACCGGTAGTCGACGCCCGCGTCCACTTCGACGATGTCGAGCCACTCCTTGATCTGCGCGATCGCCGGCAGGAATCGCTCGCGGAGCAAGCCGTTCGGCCACAGGTCGTCTGGTGCGTCGTTCGACGTGATGACGAGCACCACGCCGCTCTCGAACAATCCGCGGAGGAGGCGGCCGAGGATCATCGCGTCCGCGATGTCGTTCACGTGGAACTCGTCGAAACAGACGAGACGGTATCGGCTCGCGATCTGCGCGGCGACGCTCGCCAGCGGATCCGTTTGGTCCTTGAGTGCTGCGAGTGCCACGTGCACGTCGCGGATGAATGCGTGGAAGTGGACGCGCGTCTTGCGCGGAATCGCGACGGTCGCATAGAAGCTGTCCATCAGCAGACTCTTGCCACGGCCGACGCCACCCCACAAATACACGCCGCGCGGGACTTCGGGCGCGGCAAACAGGCGCTTCAGCGCGGATTTTCGTGCAGCGCGGAAAGCCGCGAGTTGGTCTGCGAGTCGCTGGAGGCGCTCGAGTGCCGCGATCTGCGGGTCGTCGAGCGTCGAGTGACGCCGATCGAGGAGCGGCTCGAGGTAGTCGATCAAGCCACCGCGGCGGCGGGAAATCTGGCCGGGATAATCGGCGTCGGTCATGTCAGCGGCCGCTGCAACGTCACCGGCTTCGACCATCACGGGATCAGAGATTCAGCGTTCGTTTGTCGACGGCCAGTGCCGCTTCACGCGTCGCTTCCGACAGCGTCGGATGCGCATGGCAGATACGCGCGATGTCCTCGCTCGACGCGCCGAACTCCATCGCGACCACCCCCTCCGCGATCAGCTCGCCGGCCCACGGGCCGACGATATGCATGCCCAGAATCCGATCGGTCGCAGCATCCGCGAGAAACTTGACGAAGCCCGTCGTCTCGCCGAGTGCGCGGGCGCGGCTGTTCGCCGAGAACGGGAAGCTGCCGGCGCGGTACGCCACGCCATCGCTCTTCAATTGCTGTTCGGTCTTGCCCACCCACGCGATCTCCGGCGACGTGTAGATCACCCAAGGGATCGTGTTGAAGTCGACGTGGCCGTGCTGGCCGGCGATGCGCTCGGCGACCGCCACGCCTTCATCCTCGGCCTTGTGTGCGAGCATCGGTCCGCGCACGACGTCGCCGATTGCCCAGACATTCGGCAGATTCGTGCGGCATTCGGCATCGACGTCGACGAATCCCCGCGAATCGAGCTTGAGTCCGACCGTATCGCCGCCAAGGTCTGTCGTAAACGGCACGCGGCCGATCGAAACGATCAGCCGGTCGAACGTCGCCGTTTGTGCGGCGCCGCTCGCATCCGTGTAATCGACGCCGACGTCGCTTTTGCCGACGCGTACCGCGCCGATCGCAACACCCAGCTTGATCGCAAGACCCTGCTTCGTGAACGCCTTCAACGCTTCCTTCGCGACCGCCTCATCGGCGGCACCGAGGAATGTCGGCAGCGCCTCGAGGATCGTGACCTCGGCGCCCAGGCGTCGCCACACGCTGCCCATCTCGAGGCCGATCACACCGGCACCGACGACGCCGAGCCGCTTCGGGACATCGGGAATCGCGAGCGCGCCGGTGTTGTCGAGAACCCGCACATTGTCGAACGCGACGCCCGGCAGCGCGCGCGGCGCGGAGCCGGTCGCGATGATCACGTGGCGCGCGCCGAGCGTTGCGGCCCCCGATCCCTCGACGGTGACGCGCCAGTTGTCGCCGTCCTTGCCGGCGAATGCGCCACGGCCGTGGAAGAATGCGATCTTGTTCTTCTTGAACAGGTACTGGATGCCGTCGTTGTTCTGCGCGACGACCTTGTCCTTGCGCGCCAGCATCTTGCCGACGTCCATCGACAGTCCCTTGATCTGGATGCCGTGATCGGCGAATGCGCCGTCCGCGTGCGCATAGTTCTCGGTCGACTGCAGCAGCGCTTTCGACGGGATGCACCCTACATTGGTGCAGGTTCCGCCTAGCGCCGGCTTGCCACCCGCACGCGTCCAGTTGTCGATGCACGCAGTCCTTGAACCGAGTTGCGCGGCACGGATCGCGGCGATGTAACCGCCCGGGCCACCGCCGATCACGACAACGTCGAAGTCTCGTTGTTCGGCCATTACAGATCCAGAAGCATCCGCGCCGGATCTTCGAGCGCCTCCTTGATCGCGACGAGCGATAGCACCGCCTCGCGGCCATCGATGATCCGGTGGTCGTACGACTGCGCGAGATAGTTGATCGGCCGCACGACGATCTGCCCCTTCTCGACCACCGCCCGCTCGCGCGTCGCATGCACGCCGAGGATCGCCGACTGCGGCGGATTGATGATCGGCGTCGACAGCATCGACCCGAACACGCCGCCGTTGCTGATCGTGTACGTCCCGCCGGTCAATTCCTCGAGGGTCAGCTTGCCCTCCTGCGCGCGCTTGCCGAGATCGGCGATCAGCTTCTCGATGTCCGCGATCGACAACTGGTCGGCGTCGCGAAGGATCGGCACGACCAGCCCGCGCGGACTGCCGATGGCGATGCCGATGTCGTAGTAGCCGTGATAAACGATGTCGTTGCCGTCGATCGACGCGTTGACGAGCGGGAATTTCTTCAGCGCATGCACGACTGCCTTCACGAAGAAGCCCATGAAGCCGAGCTTGACGCCGTGCTCCTTCTCGAAGCGCTCCTTGTAGCGGTTGCGCAATTCGATCACCGGCTGCATGTTCACTTCGTTGAACGTCGTCAGGATCGCCGCCGTCGACTGCGACTCGACAAGCCGCGCGGCGACGCGTGCGCGAAGTCGCGACATCGGGACGCGCTGCTCGGGACGCGCGCCAAGCGCCGATGGCGACTGCACGGCCGGCGCTGGCTTGGCAACAGGGAGTGCGGGCGGCGTTGCGG
>JALYSS010000092.1 GCA_030854685.1 Pseudomonadota bacterium
CGCCTTCGTATTCGCAGCGGAGGAAGACTTCGGCATTGCGCCGCTCGAAGCGCAAGCGCTCGGCACGCCCGTCATCGCTTACGCGGCGGGTGGCACGGCCGAAACGATTCCGGGGTTGGACGCAGCCGTGCCGGCGGGCGTGCTGTTTTCGGAGCAATCCGCCGCATCGATCGCGGATGCGGTGCGTCGATTCGAGGCGAGCGAATCGCGAATCCGGCCCGAAGCCTGCCGGGACAACGCACGGCGTTTCGATCCTCGTCGTTTCCGGCGAGAATTCCGGGATTTTGTAGACGCGCACCTGCCGGCGTCAGCGCCGCTCGCCGAGCTTCGATGAACCGCAGCCTGCTCAAGGACAATGCGCAGTTCTTCGAATGGGCGATGCGACTGCTCGATCCGGTGCTCGTGGCCGTTGTCGGCGTGCTCGCGTATCGCGCGTATCTCGATGGATGGGACCTTCCCGAACGCTATTCGCTGGCGATTTTCGGGATGGCCTTCGTCTGTGCGGCACTCTTTCCGTTCGTCGGTCTCTATGCGCCGCAACGGGGCGTTACGTTATTCGACGAGGTTCGGCGACTCTTCAACGCGTGGCTGGTCCTCGCCACCACGTGGTTCACCTTTCTGTTCCTGTCGAAGAGCGGTGCCGATTTTTCGCGAGTCTGGTCCATCTACTGGATCGGCGTGGGATTTCTCGTCCATCTCGCCGTACGCGGTGGCATTCGACTCACGTTGCGCACCCTGCGCCGGCGCGGATACAACCTGCGACGGATCGCGATCGTCGGTGCTGGAAAGCTCGGCCGCGAGATTGCGCAACGCATCCGCAAAATGCCGTGGAGCGGCCTGGAAGTGCGCGGTTTCTATGATGACGATGGCGATCTGCACGGCGCAACGATCGAAGGTGCGCGCGTTCTCGGAGAAGTGGATCAGGTACTGCGCGACCTCGATGGCGGATTTGTCGATCAGGTGTGGATAGCGCTGCCATTGCGTGCCGAAGCGCGAATCCGCGAACTGCTCGAGCGCCTGCGTCGCCATTCGGTGCAGGTGCGCTTCGTACCCGACATCTTCAATTTCACGCTGCTCCATCACTCGATGACGGAGATTGCCGGACTGCCCGTGATCAACCTCACGGAGTCGCCGCTCGAGGGCGCCAACCTGTTCCTCAAGAAAGTCGAGGACTTCATCCTGTCGTTGTCGTTCCTGTCGATCGCATCGCCGCTGATGCTGCTGATTGCAATCGGTGTGAAGCTATCGTCGCCCGGTCCGGTCTTCTATCGCCAGGAGCGCGTCACCTGGAACGGCGAACGGTTCAGGATTTTCAAGTTCCGCACGATGCCGTTCGATGTCGAGGGCGCATCGGGGCCGGTCTGGTCGAACCGCAACGAAGGCCGGGCGACGCGTTTCGGCGCGTTCCTGCGACGAACGAGTCTGGACGAATTGCCGCAGTTCATCAATGCGCTCCGAGGCGAAATGTCCGTCGTTGGACCGCGGCCGGAACGCCCGGAATTCGTCGAGCGATTCAAGCAGGAAATCCCGGGCTACATGCAGAAGCATCTGGTCAAGGCGGGGATAACGGGTTGGGCGCAGGTGAACGATTTCAGGGGGAATACCGACCTGCACGAACGAATCCAATGCGACCTCTATTACATCGAGAACTGGTCGCTGTGGTTCGACCTGCGCATCATCGCGCTGACGCTCGTGCACGTGTTCCGCAGCCGCAATGCGCGGTAGTTGGATAATCCCCGCATGGCAGAGCCGGACGCCCGCTCGGAAACTTCGGTGACGCTTCCACCGGACGCCGCTGTCCCGGCTACGGGCGATCCGTCGCGACCGCCGCCCGCGCGTCGAACCGCGAACCTTGGCCGCGACGCGCTACCCGGCGCCTTTATTTTCGTGTCGGTGCTGCTCGCGTGCACGATCGGCTACCTCGTCGTGACAGTGCCAGGCGCGTGGTTCCCACACGCGTCGCCAAAGGCCTGGAATGCCAAAGACCTCACCCTCGTCCGCGGCACCGGTCGGGTCGTCGGCGACGAACTCGTCGTTTCCGGACAGGATGCGGACGCCATTACGCTGGTGACCGTCACGACCGAGTTTCCGTCATCGGAGTATCCGGGCATCGCATGGATCGTGGCGGATCTTCCCGAGGATGCCGACGTGCGCCTGCTCTGGCGCAGCGATTTCCAGCCCGACAAACTCAATTCGACGCAGGTCCGCGTCGAGTCGGGTCGAACGACACCGATAGTGGTTGCGAAGAACCCGGCGTGGATCGGGCACATCACAGGGCTCGCCCTTGCCATCCATGGCCGCCTTGCGCAAGCCGTCGTGATTCGAGGCGTCATTGCGAAGCCGATGGGCGTCGTCGGGATCGCTCGCGACCGGCTGCACGAATGGTTTGCGTTCGAGCCCTGGAACGGCGCTTCGATCAATACGATTACCGGCGGCGCCGATAATCAGGACACTCCGTTGCCGGCCGTCGTTGCGCTCGTCGTCGGCATCAGCGGCATCGCGGCCCTCGTTATCCGACGCTGGCGACCGGGCGCGTTCAGCGTCGCGATGCCCGCCGTGCTGGCCGGCTTCTTCCTCGCCGGCTGGATGGTGCTCGATGCACGCTGGACATGGAATCTCTTCCGCCAGGAGCATGCCACCGCGGTCGAGTATGC
>JALYSS010000098.1 GCA_030854685.1 Pseudomonadota bacterium
CGCGACGATCACGCCGAGCGGTACCACCATCAACAGCAGCGCCCATGCGAAATACGCGAAAAATCCCGGCATGCGAATGCCGCGCCCCTCGGCGATCGCCTTCACCATCAGGTTGGGAGCGTTGCCGATATAGGTGAGGGCGCCGCAGTAGACGGCGGCCATCGAGATTGCCGCGAGCGTCGATGCATAGCGATTCATCAATTCGACGGCGTCGCCGCCGAACAGGTTGAAGAAGACGAGGTACGTGGGCGCGTTGTCAAGGTAGGCCGATAGCGCGCCCGTCGCGATGAAAATGGCCGCATCGCGCGGCGCGCCGTTCGCGTCGCGAACCAGCGCAATCACCGACGCGAACGCGCCTTCCGGTCCGGCCTGCAGCACCGCGATCACCGGCGCAATCGTGACGAACAATGCGGCGAAGAGCTTGGCCACTTCGGCGATCGGTGCGAACGTGAAGGCGTTGTGCGCGCGAACGCCGGCGGGCGTCAGTCGCAGCGATACGACCGCGAGGATGATCAGTGCGGCATCGCGCGCGACATTCTGGAGCTCCAGGCGTTGACCGAGCCATTCGAACGCGATGCCCGGCTGCCAGACGCCCGACCCGAGGACGACGCCGATCACGGCGCAAAGGAGCGCGAGATTGAATCGACCCTCAAGGGCGAACGGCGCCGACATCGACGGAGCGGGGACGTTTTCGCGCCGCGCAAGCGTGGCGTCGACAAACCAATGCAATACGAGCAGCGCGGCGGCGAGGAACGCGGTCGCACCAGCCAGATGGCGCAGCGGCCAGAAGAAATCGATGCCTTTCAGGAATCCGACGAAGAGCGGCGGATCGCCGAGCGGCGACAGCGCGCCGCCGACGTTCGCGACCAGGAGGATGAAGAACACGACCGTGTGCGCGCGGTGAAGACGATGCGCGTTGGCTTCGAGCAACGGACGAATGAGGACCATCGCAGCACCCGTCGTGCCGATCACGCTCGCGATTGCGCTGCCGAAAAGGAGGAGGGCGGTGTTGCGCCACGGCGTTCCGGCAAGCCGGCCGCCATGAATACCGATGCCGCCGGCGATGACGAAAAGCGCGAACAGCAAACTGATGAACGGGACGAATTCGATAAGCAGCGCATGCATCACTTCGTGCATCGCCATGCCGACGCCATGGACCACCGCGAGCGGGATCACCAGCATCGCGCACCACGCGAGCGCGACCTTGCCGTAGTGGCGGTGCCACAACGAGGGCGCCAGCAGCGGCAGCAGTGCGATGGAAAGCAGCAGCGCGGCGAACGGCAACGCCCAGGCGAGCCCGAGGTCGGCGCCGGGCAGGACATCGAGCGCCGCTTGAGTGGCCGCGGCGCCAGCGGTCACGGGAGACGCCCTGCTAGTCGGCGAACTCGCGCATCACCGTTTCGATCGCGGCGCGATCGGACAGGAACGCGTCGATGCACGTCGGATCGAAATGCTTGCCGCGCTGTGACTTGAGGAAGTCGATGCCTTCGTCGGCCTGCCACGCGCGCTTGTAGGGACGCTCCGAGACCAGTGCATCGAAGACGTCGGCGACTGCCACGACGCGTGCGACGAGCGGGACGTCTTCTCCATGCAGGCCGTTCGGGTAGCCGGAGCCGTCGAACTTCTCGTGATGCCCGAGCGCGATGATCGCACCCATGGATAAATACTTCGAAGGACTGCCCTTCAGGATGTCGTAGCCCATGCGCGGGTGGTTGCGCATCACCTGCGTCTCGTCAGGTGTCAGCGGGCCTTCCTTCAGCAGCACCGAATCCGGAATACCGATCTTGCCGATGTCGTGCATCGGCGCGGCGACCTCGAGTACATGCACCGTCTCCGTGCCGAGCCCGAGATGCCGGCCGATCAGCGCCGAATACTTCGCCATTCGCATCAGGTGATTGCCCGTGGTCTTGTCGCGGAACTCGCCCGCCTTGGCGAGCTTGGAAAGCGTTTCGAGCTCGCGTTCGTGAATCTCCGCGACCGACTTGTCGACCTGGTACTGAAGCACTCGTGCCTGGTCGGACAGCACGATCTTGTGCCGGCGCAGCTCGAGCAGGTTGGCGCAGCGGGCGCGCGTTTCGTGGTCGTCGAGCGGCTTGATCAGGAAGTCGGTCGCACCCGCTTCGAGTGCGTCGTAGCGGATCTTGCGATCGTCGACGACGGTAATGACGACGATCGGAACATCGACGCAATGCGGCAATGCGCGCAGTTGCTTCACGAGCTCGATGCCGTCGAACTCGGGCAGCTTGTAGTCGGTCAGGACGATGTCGACGCGGTTGTTGCGCGCAAACTCCAGCGCGCGCGACGGCGTGTCGAACAGCTCGAGATTGAGCTTGCCGTCGATCTGCCGCACGATTTCGGCGAGCAGCAGGCGGCTCGAAAACAGGTCATCGACGATCAGAACGGTGTTGCGCTGCGCGCGCGCGAACGCGAGTTCCGAGACGACGCCGGTTGCGGCGAATACGGGACGTGCCGAAGCGGCCGACATTAGGTTCCTGTGCGATGCGCCCGTCTGGTTGCGCGGAATGCTTGGGGGACTGGGGACCTTCAAAGCAAGAAGAGTGCCGACCAGTCTTTGTTATGTAGCTTACAACACCCTCGGGATGACGAGTAGGTTCGGATCGTCCGTTCAATGAAAAATGCGTTAGCCGGTCGGCCCGCTCCGGGGGGCGTCGCGACCGTGCGCCGGCGAGTCTCGGGGTCGCGGGCTCAGCGCCTTGATTGACAAGCGATTATGCGCACGCCATCGGGCCAAAGCCAGCGGTTTCGCGCGAAACCGCACCGTGCCGGGGGAGACGCGACCTTTCCCGTCGTATCGATGGGTTCGGCGTCAGCAGGTTTGCTGCCCGGCTTCGATGCCAATGCCGTCGCGACCACTCGGCCTCGCGCAGGCACTTCCGTTGCATGGCAGAATCCGGTCGAGCGAGGCTCGATGCCGCTTCGCGTCCGACAGTGACCGCCGTGGCGAACTGTTCCTCGGCGCGTGGGGCTCGTGGCCGCTGGACTTGCCCTGTGCATCGGTCAGAAGCAGTGCTCGGGCGCCGGAAAGCTGCCGTCCTTGACCGCCTTGGCATAGGCGGCAACCGCCGCCTCGATCGTGGTGCTCCCGGTCATGAAGTTTCGGACGAATCGCGCCGGCGGGTGCGGGAAGATGCCGAGCATGTCGTAGAGCACCAGCACCTGTCCCGAGCAGTCGCCGCCCGCACCGATGCCGATCGTCGGCACCTCGAGTTGCGCCGTAAGATTTGCGGCCACCGCGGCGGGAATCATTTCGAGCACGAGTAGCCCGACGCCGGCACGCGCGAGCGCGCGCGCATCGTCACTCAGTTCGCGGGCGGAACCTTCGGTCTTGCCCTGCATCTTGTATCCGCCAAGACGGTGGACGGACTGCGGCTGCAAGCCGAGATGGCCGCACACGGGAACGCCACGCACGACGAGGAACTCGACCGTTGGCGCCAGCCACGCGCCACCTTCGAGCTTGATCATTTGCGCGCCGGCCGCCATCAGCCGCGCGGCATTCGCATACGCTTGTTGCGAGCTCTGCTGATAACTACCGAATGGCATGTCGGCGATGACGAGTGCTGTGCTCGCGCCGGTGGATACGCAGCGTGTGTGATAGAGCATTTCATCGAGCGTCACCGGCAACGTCGACGAATGGCCGCCGATGACCATGCCAAGCGAATCGCCAACGAGCAGGACGTCGATCCCCGCGCGCGCGAGCAGCGTCGCAAAGCTCGCGTCGTAGCACGTTAGCATTGCAATCTTCTCACCAGCCCGCGCCATGGTCGCAAGACCTGGTACGGTCCGCCGGACCTGGGTTGTCGAACCGTAAGCGTCGGATGTCATGGCTCGCTCGTGCGCAGCATGCAGTTCCATGCAATATACTGCGTCTTGTTCCGAATTGACGCCTCACGCAGGCAAGATAGTGTCAAACGAGGCTCGCCCGTGCGTTGAGGATTCCGCTGATCGAGCTCAATCGCGAGGTCGCGCGAGAAACCGGCTTGCCGGCCGGCGAAGCGATGGTGCTCTACGGTCTCGCCGAGTACCGTCGCATCGAGCAACGCGTGCTCGAGCGCGTCGCATGCGAGCAGGAACGCGCGGTCATTGTCGCCACCGGCGGCATCGTCAACGAGGACGAGGCGTTCAACCGCCTCCTCGCGCATTGCTACACGATCTGGATCAAGGCGCAGCCCGAAGAGCACATGGCGCGCGTGCTGGCGCAGGGCGACTTCCGACCGATGGCCGGCAACGCGGAGGCGATGGACGACCTGAAGCGCATTCTCGCCGCGCGCGAAGCGATGTACCGCAAGGCGGATGTCGTGATCGACACGTCGGGCGAGACGCCGCAGGAAAGCTTCGCGAAGCTGCGAGACGCCGTCATGGCCTGAGCATTCGTCATTCGAACCATTGGAGAGCGCCATGGAGTCCGCTGTCGCAAACGTCAATGCGCCGATCTCGCCGAAGGTCGACTACCAGACCCACCCTGATCGCTACAAGCACTATCGGTTGAGCTACGGCGGCTGTGTCGCGACGCTTTCGATCGACGTTGCCGAGGACGGCGGCATTCGTCCCGGCTACAAGCTCAAGCTGAACTCGTACGACCTCGGTGTCGACATCGAGCTGCACGACGCACTCCAACGCATCCGCTTCGAGCATCCCGAGGTGCGCACCGTCGTGCTGACGAGTGCGAAGGAGCGCGTCTTCTGCTCGGGCGCGAACATCTTCATGCTCGGCCAATCGTCGCACGCGTGGAAGGTCAACTTCTGCAAATTCACGAACGAGACGCGCAATGGCATCGAGGATTCGAGCCGGCACTCCGGCGTCAAGTTCATTGCGGCGTGCAACGGCACGACGGCCGGAGGCGGCTACGAGATCGCGCTCGCCTGCGACGAAATCGTTCTGATCGACGACAGCTCGTCCGCCGTCAGCCTGCCGGAGGTTCCGCTGCTGGGCGTCCTGCCCGGCACCGGCGGCCTCACGCGCCTCACGGACAAGCGCAAGGTACGCCGCGACCTCGCCGATATCTTCTGCACGACGACCGAAGGCGTTCGCGGGCAACGCGCGAAGGAATGGCGGCTCGTCGACGAGGTCGTGAAGCCCAGGGAATTCGCCGCTTACATCGAACGCCGGGCACACGAACTCGCGGATCAAAGCGATCGGCCGCACGATGCGAACGGCGTGACGCTGACGCCGCTGGTGCGCACGATCGACGAGGCGGGATATCACTACGAATTCGTGGATGTGCGGATCGACGGCGCTGCGCGCCGGGCGACGCTGACGGTGAAGGCGCCGACGAGGGCGCAGCCGGAAGACCTTGCGGCGATTCAGGACCTCGGTGCGCACTGGTGGCCGCTGCAGATGGGCCGTGAGCTCGACGACGCGATCCTGATGCTTCGCACCAACGAGCTCGACGCCGGCACGTGGATTCTCAGGACGACCGGCGCGATCGACCGCGTGCTCACGGTCGACGGGACGCTCTCGAAGCTTGCCGGCCATTGGCTCGTACGCGAAACGATCGGACTCCTGCGCCGGACGCTCGCGAGACTCGACGTCAGCTCGCGCACGATGATCGCGCTGGTCGAGACCGGCTCGTGCTTCGCGGGCACGTTGCTCGAACTCGCGTGGGCGGCCGACCGCACGTACATGCTGGACTTGCCGGATGAGCCGGGCGCCGCACCGCGGATCGCGCTGTCGGAGATGAATTTCGGCGCGTATCCGCGTGTTGACGGCCAGTCGCGAATCGAATCGCGCTTCTACCAGGAAGCTGCACCGATCGCGAACGCGCGCGCCGCAATCGGGCGCAGGTTGTCGGCGAACGACGCTTCTGAGTTGGGTCTCATTACGGCGGCGCTCGACGATCTCGACTGGAACGACCAGATTCGCATCGTTCTCGAAGAGCGGGCCAGCATGTCGCCCGACGCGCTGACCGGCATGGAGGCCAATCTGCGATTCGGCGGCCGCGAAACGATGGAGACGCGCATCTTTGGCCGGCTCTCCGCATGGCAGAACTGGATTTTCGTTCGACCGAATGCCGTCGGCGAAACGGGCGCCTTGAAAGTGTTCGGGACCGGCCACAAGGCTCGGTTCGACTGGAAACGCGTCTGAGGATTCAATCAGGAGAAATCGATGGAAACGTCGATCAACTACGGCGAAAAGATTCCGAACAACGTGAACCTGACCGACGACCGCTCGCTGCAGCGCGCGTTGGAGCGCTGGCAGCCCGCGTTTGTCGACTGGTGGCGCGACATGGGACCTGAAGGCTCGTCGAATTACGACGTCTACCTGCGCACCGCCGTGAGCGTCGAGCGCGACGGGTG
>JALYSS010000099.1 GCA_030854685.1 Pseudomonadota bacterium
CGAAACGCAAAAGCGGAAGCGCAAACCGCGAGAAAACCTGCAACGCTTCCTCTCTCATCTCGAAATTCTCGTTGCGATCCAATGCCTGCACTCAAATCAGTGTAAATTTCAACGAACTGCTAGCTCAAGTCGACCCGTTGCGGTTTTTCGAGTCGTCGGAAAGCAGTCATCGAGGAAAAGAGCGAATGCGCCACGCATTCACCGCCGCGCTCCAGATGCGCAAATCCCGCCATCGCAGCGGGAACGGTGCGCGCCGTGTTGAAGAGGCTAAGTGAGCTTGCGACGGCGCGATGCTGCGAGTCCGGCGAGGCCGAGGCCGAGGAGGGCCAGTGTGGCGGGTTCGGGCACTGTGCCAGACGGAGGCGTCAGGAATGTCAATCCCGCAAAGATCGTGGTTTCACCGCCCAATGACCCGCCGTTGATGCAGCTGCCGTCTGGATTCAGACCAGGGCAGACGACGTATGAGGTGACATCCACCTCGACGATGTTTCCCGTGAGCGACGACAAATCGTAGGTCTGCTGGTCCAGAGTTTGTTGGGAACTGCTGCCGTCAGCAACGCTACCATTGTTGAACCAGTTGGTCGTCGGGGCGGTGATGACGTTGTTGAAAACGCCGTCATTGTAATCGCGAATTTGCATGCCTTCGTAGAGAACGAAGGTGGCGTTGCCGCCGCTGCTGCATCCGTGCCTCCTCGAGGCTGCCGCACGAGTCCAGGCGATGCTTCGGAATGTGGTCGAGAACCTCTAGACTGGCCGCAGACTTACCCATTGTGAGCCGCACTCTATCTCCCGAGAGGACCAGAGGCGAGCCAGCCCCAACGGCCAAGTATCGGCGTTAGGCGGCGGTCGAGACCGAGATGCAGGCCCGACTGCGAGAGGAACAATCCGACGAACATGAGAACATAGATGATTGAGGCGCCGATGTCGGTCGACCCAGCCTTGTAGGGGCCGCCGAAACCCTCGGCGGTGGACCAGATTACGAACGCGAGCAGAACGCCACCCAGATCGGCGATATTGCTAAACACGCCGAGGATGAGTGCGACTGCGAGCGCCGTTTCAGCCCCCGTGACGATGAGCGCGACGACGTGTGGATTGACTTTCGCAACATTGATCCAAAAGCCAATCCAGTCCTTCACCAATGCGGGTTGCCCGTCAAGCGCACCCGTCAAGTAACTGACGAAGTCCTTTTGGAAGGCGGGTTGCCACTTGAATGTGGCGTCAATTGCCCAGACAAGTCCGAAGACGATACGCCACATGCCGATGGCCTGCCCGCGCCATGACCCGACCACGCGCGGTCCGATGTTGTAGGAATCACTCATAGGTTGGACAGATTACGGGCGGATATCCTCGGGCAACGTGATGCGCGTCGCCTGCATCGTTGGATCTCGAAATTTTGGCAAAAAGCCCAGCCAGCCCTCACACAAGGCATTAGTTTGCACCGGGTGAGATGCGCATGCGGACTCAGGAATCCGATCAATGGCCCGCTTAGATTGCCGCCATGCTCTTCCACTCGAAAATTTCTTACGTTAAGTCGCCCTCGGGGCCCATCAGTTCCATGAGCACCTGGAAGGCCTGCTCTTCTTGCTGTGGGGTCCGCTTCAGTACCTGAATGATCCCTTTGCCCTGCACAACCGTTCGCGCCACTGCGGGTGTGCTTGTGCCACGGCTAACGATCTGCGATAGCTGGAATGCCACTGGCTGCGTACGCCGACCGACGCGGCGAGAGTTAGGGAAATGTAAGAAAGTTAGGGAGCAACGAAGCTCGCCGCTGCTAACATTGATTTTGGTCGGGGCGAAAGGATTCGAACCTTCGACCCCCTGCACCCCATGCAGGTGCGCTACCAGGCTGCGCTACGCCCCGACCGATCGGTGATTATACCGGTCGCGCTATCGGTCGGGCGTGAGCAGGCGTCGTATATCCAGCAACTCCTGGCGTAACGCCGCCGCGTCGGGTTGGCGTGACGATGACGTCGCAGGCGCCGCCGCAATCGTCGTCGACGGCACGGCAGCGCGCGCCGCAGCGCGCGGCTCGGAGGTCTCCGAATCGAGCCGGTGACGCGCACCATTGATCGTGAAGCCCTGTTCATAGAGCAGATCACGAATGCGTCGGATGAGCAGCACCTCGTGATGCTGGTAGTAGCGGCGATTGCCGCGGCGCTTGACCGGCTTGAGCTGCGAGAACTCCTGTTCCCAATAGCGCAGCACGTGCGGCTTGACCGCGCACAGTTCACTGACCTCGCCAATCGTAAAGTAACGTTTGGCGGGAATCGGCGGCAGCGTCGCCTTAGCTCGGCTGGTAGCTTCGGGCATGGTTCGCCGCTTCGACCATGGCCTTCAACTTCTGGCTGGCGTGAAACGTCACGACGCGGCGCGCGGTGATCGGAATCTCCTCGCCCGTTTTGGGATTGCGACCCGGGCGTTGCGGCTTTTCGCGCAATTGAAAATTGCCGAAGCCGGACAGCTTCACGCTCCGCCCTTCTTCGAGCGCGGTGCGGATCTCTTCGAAGAAGCGCTCGACCATGTCCTTCGCCTCGCGCTTGTTGAGGCCCAGTTGCTCGAAGAGGAGATCGGCGAGTTCAGCTTTGGTGAGCGTCATCGGGGAGCCTGCAGTCTCAGGGTGGCGCCGAACCTGGCGTGCAGCGCGGCGAGAAGGACCGCCACGATGCGCTCGCTGTCCATGTCGGTCAAAGTACGTTCAGTATCTCGCATAAGCACCAGAATCGCAACGCTTTTCATGCCGTTCGGCAGTTCGGGTCCGCGGTAGACGTCGAAGACATTCACCGTCTCGATCTCAGGCTGGTCAATCTCTCGCAGCGCATTAATGATATCTCCTACCTCAATGTTTTCATTGACCACAACTGCAACATCACGCCGAGTCGACGGTAAACGCGAGACAGGGCGCGTCGCTGGAATCGCGATGTGCGTTATGGCGGCGAGATCGATTTCGAATACGGTCGGCACCGACGTCAATTCGAAGTGGCGGAGGAGCCGCGGATGCAGTTCGCCAAGCCATCCCGCGACCACGCCGCCGACGCGCAATTCGGCGCTTCGCCCCGGATGCAGCCACGGCTTCACGTTCGCCGTCGTCGTCAGGGAGAGCGGCGACGCGAGCGCTTCGAGGTCGCCCTTGACGTCGAAGAGGTCTACCGCGCGCAACAGCAATCCCCACTGTTCCGGATCGCTCGGGCCATAAGCAAGCCCACCGAATCGCATCGGCTGCGCGGGATCGTCGCGCGCGAACGTTCGCCCGACTTCGAAGATGCGCACGCGCGGCATCCTGCGCTTCGCGTTCGTGCGCAGCGTCTCGATGAGACCGGGGAGCAGGGTGGTGCGCATCACGTCGCGCTGCGCGGCGATCGGATTCAACACCGCGATCGGCCAAGCCGCGGGATCGAGCGCCCGTTCATCATCGGACGCGACGAAGCTGAACGTGATCACTTCCTGCCAGTCGCGCGCGGTGAGCCGGCGCTTGAGCGATCCGATGCTCCGCTGCGTTTCCGATGACGGCAGCATCGCCTGCACGTGCGCGCGCGGCGTCGCCGGTATCGCGTCGTAACCGTGGATGCGCGCGACTTCCTCGATCAGGTCTTCCTCGATCGCGAGGTCGAACCGGTACGCGGGCGGCGCGACGACGAAATCGTCGCCCTCGCGGGTGAACGGGAGCCGAAGCCGTGCGAAAACGTCGGCGATGGCGACCGGTGACAGCGTCACGCCCAGCACCCGCGCCGCGCGTGCGCTGCGAAGCCGCACGGGAGGGCGGGGCGGCAGCGGTCCCCTCTGGTCGGTCAGCGGTCCGGCACGTCCACCGCACACGTCGAGGATCAGTTGCGTCGCGCGCTCGACGGCGCGCGGACCGAGCTCGAAATCTACGCCACGCTCGAAGCGGTAACCGGCGTCGCTCGTGAAACCGAGCCGGCGCATCTTGCCCTGGATCACGGCGGGATTCCAGAACGCGCCTTCGAGATACACGGTGGTCGTATCGTTCGCGATGCCCGAATGCTGGCCGCCCATGATCCCGGCGAGGCCGAGTGGCTTCGCGCTGTCGCAGACGAGCAGCAGGTCGTCATCGAGCGGCAACGTCTGGCCGTTGAGCAGCGTGAGCGTTTCTCCCGGTTGCGCGAAGCGCACGACGATGTCGCCTTGAAGCAACCGGTTGTCGTATGCGTGCAGCGGCTGGCCGAGTTCGAGCATCACGTAATTCGTGATGTCGACGATCGCCGATATCGAGCGAAGATCCGAACGCTCGATGCGCTCCTTCATCCAGGCCGGTGTCGGCGCCCGCGAATCGATGCCTTCGATGATGCGTGCTGAAAAACGCGGGCACGCATCCTCGTCCTCGATGCGCACACCGCGCGTCGCCATGCTCGTGACCGGTGCGTCGACGATCGTCGGCAATTTCAGCGGCGCGCCCGTGATCGCGGAAACTTCGCGCGCGATGCCGACGATCGACAGGCAGTCGGGCCGATTAGGCGTGAGCTTGATCGTGATCAGCGCATCGTCGAGCGCGAGCGCTTCGCGCAGGTCGCGACCCGGAACCGATTCGGCCGGCAGCGCCAGCAAACCGGACGCGTCGTCGGCGATCCCGAGCTCGCGCGCCGAGCACAACATGCCCTGCGACTCGACGCGGCGCACCGTCGTACGGGCGATCGCCTGCCCGCCGGGCAGCGCCGCGCCTTCGAGCGCGCACGCGACTCGCATGCCCGTGGCCGCATTCGGTGCGCCGCAGACGATCTGCAATGCGCGCGCTGCACCGATGTCGACCGTGCACACGCGCAGCCGATCGGCGTCCGGATGCGGCACGACATGCGTGATTGCGCCGACGACGACATGCGTAAACAACGGGGCGGCGCGCGCGACGTGTTCGACCTCGAAGCCCGCCATCGTCAGCTTGTCGCACAACGCCGCCGTGTCGATCGGTGGATCGACGAGCGTACGCAGCCAGCGTTCGGAAAATTTCATCGTTCAGGCGAACTGGCGCAGGAACCGGAGATCGTTCTCGTAGAAAAGCCGCAGGTCGTCGACACCGTATCGCAGCATCGCAAGCCGATCGGGACCCATGCCGAACGCGAAGCCCTGCCAGCGCTCGGGGTCGATGCCGACGGCGCGCAGCACGTTGGGATGCACCTGCCCGGCGCCGGCGATCTCGAGCCAGCCGCCGTCGCCGACGCGCATGTCGATTTCCGCCGACGGCTCGGTGAACGGGAAGAACGACGGACGGAAGCGCAGCGACACGTCGTCGCGCTCGAAGAAGTTGCGCAGGAATTCGCTCAATACGCCCTTCAAGTCGGCGAACGAGACGTCGTCGTCGATCCACAGACCCTCGACCTGGTGGAACATCGGCGAATGCGTCGCATCGCTGTCGACGCGGAAGACGCGGCCCGGCGCGATGATCCGGATCGGGGGCGCATGCGTCTCCATGTAGCGAACCTGGATCGGCGATGTATGCGTGCGAAGCACCATGCCGCCTTCGACGTAGAACGTGTCGTGCATCGAGCGCGCCGGATGATTCTCGGGTGTGTTGAGCGCGGTGAAGTTGTGAAAATCGTCCTCGATCTCCGGACCGTCGGCGACGTCAAACCCGAGCGAGCGAAAAAGTGTTTCGATTCGCTCGAGTGTGCGTGTCAGCGGGTGCAGCCCGCCGCTGCCGCGGCCGCGACCCGGCAGCGAAACGTCCAGCGCATCGGCGGCGAGTCGGACAGCGAGTTTCGCCTCCGCGATGGCGGCGCGCCGCGCGGTGAGCGCGTCGTCGAGGCGCGCCTTGGCGGCGTTGATGCGCGCACCGGTTGCCGCACGCTCGTTGGGCGGCAGCTTGCCCAGCGTCTTTAGTTGCCCGGTGAGCGCACCGGTCTTGCCGAGATATTTCGCTTTCGCGTTTTCAAGTGCTGCCGCATCGGTGCACGCCGAGAAATCCGCCAAAGCGCTGTCGACGATTCGGGTCAGGTCGTCCATTGGAATCGGGTAATTGGGGTCAGAGCCGTAATAATTGGGTAATTGGGGTCAGAGCCGTAATAATTGGCGAAACAATTGCGCGGCTTCCGAGCGACGGCATACCGCCAATTATTACGGCTCTGACCCCAATTACCCTGGACCCCAATTACCCTGACCCAATTACCCAATTACGGCTCTGACCCCAATTACCCCAAAACAAACAAAAAAGGGAGGCGGTTCTCGCGCCTCCCTTTCCATTCGATCGTCGGTTCAAGCCAGCGAGCTCTTGGCCTGTTCCGCGATCTTCGTAAACGCGGTTTTGTCGTGCACGGCGAGATCGGCGAGGACCTTGCGGTCGATTTCGATCGACGCCTTTTTAAGGCCGTTCATGAACGCGCTGTACGTGAGCCCCAGTTCTCGCACGGCAGCGTTGATTCGCGCGATCCACAGCGCGCGAAATTCGCGTTTCTTGGTGCGCCGGTCACGGTACTGGTACTGGCCCGCCTTCATCACCGCTTCCTTCGCGATGCGATAGACGTTCTTGCGCCGGCCGCGGTAACCCTTCGCCTGGTCGAGGACCTTCTTGTGCCGCGCGCGGGCGGTCACGCCACGTTTGACTCTTGGCATGGCCGCCCCTTACGCGTACGGCAGCATCGCTGCCACCGCTTTCGCGTTCGTCGGATCGACGCCCGCTGACCCACGCAACTGGCGCTTGTTTTTCGTCGTTCGCTTCGTGAGGATGTGGCGCTTGAACGCCTGCGAGCGCTTTACCGAACCGCTCCCGCGCACGCGAAAGCGCTTCTTCGCGCCCGACTTGGTTTTCATTTTCGGCATGACGCCGTTCCCTTATTTGCTGCCCACAGCGGTGCTCTCCGTTTTTGGAGAGGCTTTGGCGCCTTGCGGCGTACCGTCCTCGGGCTTGTCCGGGTGATGCGTCTTCGGTAGCGTCTTCTTCGGCGCCAGCAGCATCACCATTTGCCGGCCTTCGAGTCTTGGAAACTGCTCGACGATCGCAACCGGCTCCAGATCGCCCCTGATCCGTTCGAGCAGGCGCACGCCGAATTCCTGGTGCGCCATCTCGCGACCGCGAAAACGCAACGTGACCTTGGCCTTGTCTCCCTCGGACAGGAACCGGGTCAGGTTGCGCAGCTTGATCACGTAATCGCCTTCGTCCGTCCCGGGACGGAACTTCACTTCCTTGACCTGGATCTGCTTCAGCTTGAGTTTTGCCTCGTGCTGCTTCTTGGCTTCCCGGTATTTGAACTTGCCGTAATCCATGATCCGGCACACCGGGGGTTTCGCCATCGGAGCGATCTCGACGAGGTCGAGTTCGGCGACTTCCGCCTTGGCCAACGCTTCGGTCAACGAAACGATGCCGAGTTGCTCGCCCTCCACGCCGACCAATCGAATTTCAGGGGCGTTGATTTCGCCGTTCAGTCGCTGTTGCTGCTTGTCCAGAGCTATTGTGGAATCTCCATAAAATTCACAAAAAAGAAAAGGCCGAATACTAAAGGCCTTTCTCGGTAACCTCCTCCTGGAGGCGCGCCAGCAAGGACGCCACGGGCATCGAGCCCAGGTCCTCGCCGCCGCGGGTACGCACGGCCACAGTGCACGCCTCCTGCTCCTTATCGCCGACGATCAGCTGATAAGGCAGCTTTTGGAGGCTATGTTCCCGGATTTTATAGCTTATTTTCTCATTACGCAAATCGGTCGCAACCCGCATATCAGCGCCCCGGAGCGTCGCAGCAACTTCGCTCGCATAATCGCGCTGGCGGTCGGTGATCGTCATGACGGCGACCTGTATCGGGGCAAGCCACAGCGGCATCGCGCCCGCGTGATGCTCGATCAGGATACCGATGAACCGCTCGAGCGAACCGACGATGGCCCGGTGCAGCATGACGGGCACGCGTCGCGTGTCGTCGGCGGCAACGTATTCGGCGCGCAGGCGCCCCGGCATCTGGAAATCCACCTGCATGGTGCCGCACTGCCACGAGCGACCGAGCGAATCCTTCAGGTGGTATTCGATCTTCGGACCGTAGAACGCGCCCTCGCCTTGCAACTCGGCAAATTCAACGTCGCATGCGCGAAGCGCGTCGCGCAGCGCCTGTTCGGCACGGTCCCAGGTCGCGTCGTCGCCCAGTCGCTGGTCGGGCCGAAGCGCGAGCTTGATCGTGATGGGGTCGAACCCGAACGCGCGGTAGACGTCGAGCGCGATCTTGTTGAACGCGGTGACTTCGGCCCGGATTTGTTCCTCGGTACAGAAGATATGGCCGTCATCCTGCGTGAATGCGCGCACGCGCATAAGGCCGTGCAGCGCACCCGACGGCTCGCTGCGATGACATGTGCCGAACTCGCCGTAACGCAGCGGCAGGTCGCGGTAGCTGCGCAGGTCCGAGTTGAAGACCAGCACGTGTCCGGGGCAGTTCATCGGCTTGATCGCGTAGTCGCGTTTCTCGGACTCGGTCGTGAACATGTTGTCCTTGAAGTTTTCCCAATGGCCCGATTTTTCCCATAGCGCGCGATCTAGAATCTGCGGACAACGCACCTCGAGGTAGCCGTTGTCGCGATAGATGCCGCGCATGTACTGCTCGACCTGCTGCCAGAGCGACCAGCCCTTCGGGTGCCAGAACACCATGCCGGGCGCCTCGTCCTGCAGATGGAAGAGGTCGAGTTGCTTGCCGAGCTTGCGGTGGTCGCGCTTCTCGGCTTCGGCAACCCGGTGCAGATAGGCGTCGAGATCGTCCTTCGAAGTCCACGCGGTGCCATAGATCCGCTGCAGCATCTCGTTGCGTGAATCGCCGCGCCAGTACGCACCGGCGAGTTTCGTCAGCTTGAACACCTTGAGGCGTCCGGTCGACGGCACGTGCGGGCCGCGACAGAGGTCGACGAACTTGCCTTCGGCGTAGAGCGATATCGGCTGGCCGGACGGAATCGACGCGATGATCTCTGCCTTGTAATGCTCGCCGATCGATTCGAAATAGCGCACCGCTTCATCGCGCGGCATCAGCGAGCGCGTGACGGGCTCGTTCTTCTTCGCAAGCTCGGTCATCCTGCGCTCGATTGCTGCGATATCGTCGGGTGTAAACGGCCGCTTGAACGAGAAGTCGTAGTAGAAGCCGTCCTCGATCACGGGTCCAATCGTCACCTGCGCGTCGGGAAAGAGCTCCTTGACCGCATAGGCGAGCAGGTGCGCCGTCGAGTGGCGGATGACGTCGAGTCCTTCCGGATCGCGCTCGGTCACGACCGCGACGGTGGCATCCTTATCGATCAGATGCGAAGTATCGACGAGCTGGCCGTCGACCTTGCCGGCGAGCGCCGCCTTGGCGAGGCCGGGTCCGATCGACGCGGCGAGTTCGGCAACGGAGAGGGGCGCGTCGAAGTGCTTGACGGCGCCATCGGGCAATCGAATGTCGGGCATAGGTAAGGGGTCAGATACCCATTTCCCGGCGTGATCGTCAAGGTTGCCGAAAGCGCGTCCGGGAAATGGGTGTCGGATCCCGCGCTCAGGCGATTGGGCGAAAAAAATGCGGCGGAGCCGCACTTTCATTCGGGACGGACAAAGCCGTCAACGCGCGACGCCGCGTCGGTGCTACTTCGACCCTCCACGCGTTCGCGGTGTCATAACCGCTGCTTTCTCGTGCGTCATTGCCGTTCGTTGACCGAGCCGCCGGTCCGGCGGGACCGCAGCCATATTGCGCAATTGTACGCTTTCCGCGCGGGGACGAGGCCAGACTGGCTGGCTGTCGCGAGCGCCGGCGCGTCGTTTACATTGCCGCGAGTGCCTGAGTCACCCATCGCCCCACCTGCAGCAACCGATCGTCCGCACGTTCAGCGGCGATCAGTTGCACGCCGACCGGAAGCCCCTGCGGCCCCTTCGCCATCGGCACGGCAAGGCTCGGAACACGCAGCGCGGTCCACATGCGGCTCATGACCGGATCACCGGTACCCGCTTGGGCAAGCGGCGCTTCGCCGATCGCTGCCGGCGTGATCAATGCGTCGTAATCGGCAAAAACTGCAGTCAGCTCTGCGCTGGCGAACGCGACGGTGTGCCTGGCGCTCGAATAGTCTTCGCGGCTGACCTGCGAACCCGCCTCGCAAAACGCGCGAAACGATGCGCTCAGCAGATGCGCAAAACGCGTGGTTTCGAAAATGTAATTGTGCGCCGCTTCGTACACCATGATCGTCTTCTGCGCGTCGATGACGGCCGCGAATTGCGCCGGCAGCGCGACGTCGGAAACGCGGGCGCCGGCGCGTCGAAAACGCTCCGCGCAAGCTTCGATGGCCATCTGGCTGGAGCGCTCGGCGAGCGTCCACTGCGCCGTGCGACACACCCCTATTTTCGGCGGCGCCGGAAGCGGTGTGACCTCGGCGCGAGATGGACTGGCGAGCAACACGCTGCGCATCAACGCGATGTCGGCGACGGACCGCGCGAGGATGCCCAATGTGTCCAGGGACTCGGCTAACGGACGAATGCCCGACAGACTGAGTTCGCCGAAGCTCGCCTTGTAGCCCAGGACGCCGCAAAACGCCGCCGGGCGAATGACGGACGCGGCAGTTTGCGATCCGAACGCGATCGGCACCATGAAATCCGCGACCGCGGCCGCGGACCCGCTCGACGATCCGCCGGGCGTGCGTCGCAAATCGTGAGGGTTGCGCGTTTTTCCCTGCTCGAAACAGGCGAACTCGGTGGTCACCGTCTTGCCAAGGACAATCGCGCCGGCTGCGCGCGCCGCGGCGACGCAGGCGGCATCCCATTGCGGACGACGCGCGGCATAGAGCGACGATCCAAGCGTGGTGGGCATGTCGACGGTGTCGATGATGTCCTTCACGCCGATCGGGATGCCGTGCAGCGCGCCGCGGGGCAAGGTGCGATCAGCTTCGCGTGCCTCGTCGAGTGCCTGGTCGCGAGCCACGTGCTGCCACGCGCCCACTTCGGCCTCGCGGGCATCGATTCGCGCCAGGCACGCGCCGACCAGCGCCTCGGAGGTGAGTTCCCCCGCGCGGATCCTTGCTGCAGCTTCGCTCGCCGTGAGTTCGTGAATCATGCGTCGGACCTGAATGAAATCCGGAAAGCCGATAGTATTGCAGAGCTCCACTTGGCCCATGATGGAACAATCGATGTGGCCGGTGACCAGCAGCGCGCCACAGCTCGAGTCTGCGCCCGAGCGGACGTCCCGTGACGACTGCCAGCGTACAACGATACAATTGCGACGATCGGATGGGTGACCAGGGTTCCAGCCCGGAAACGGGACGCCTGCATGCGCTCGTGCCGCATCGCCTTCAGACGAATCAGTCCACCAAAGGAATGACACTCATGAGACGTTTCCTGACGAACGTGTTCGCGTTGCTGCTTTCGGGCGTGGCCGCGACTTTTGCGATCACCGCGTATGCGAAGGAATCGGTCAAGATCGTATTCATCGGGCCGCTGACCGGTGGCAATTCGGCGCTGGGCCTGGGCGGCCGCAATTCAGCCGATCTCGCCGTCCATTTGCGCAACGCCGATCCCAAGGCGAAATATGGTTACGAGCTGCTGAAGCTCGACGATCAGTGCAAGCCGGACATCGGCGTGCAGGTCGCAACCAAGGCCGGTGCCGACAACAGCATCATTGCCGGCGTCACGCACTACTGCTCCGCGGTCGCGATCGCCACCGTGGATACTTACCACAAGTTCGGACTGCCGGTCATTGTCTGGGGCGCCGTGCTGCCGGCGATCACCTACGGCAACGATTTTCCCGAGATCCACCGGGTCAACGGCACGATGATCAACCAGAACGAGGTCAACGCCAAGCTGGTCACCGGGCTGGGATACAAGACCTGGGTAATCATCCACGACACGACCGACTATGGAAAAGGGCATGACGAATACTTCACCAAGTTCCTGACCCAGGATGGCGGAAAGGTACTAGCCGACTTCGGCGTCGGCGCGGACCAGCAGGACTTCACGGCCATCCTCACGAAGGTGAAGGAGTTGAATCCGCAGGTGGTGTATTTCGGCGGCCTTACGCCGATCGGCGTGCGCATCCGCAGTCAGATGGACAAGCTGGGGATCAAGGCGCAGTTCGAGGGCACATCGGGCATCGTCTCGGATTCGTACATCCAGGCGCTGGGGCCGCTTGCCGAAGGTACGATCGCGTTCATCGACGGGGCGCCGATCGACAAGCTCCCGGGCGGCAAGCTCTTCCTGGAACAATACGCGGCACAGAAGTATGGCGAGCCGCCCGAGGCGTACGGCGCTTACGCTTTCGTCGCTGCCAACCTGATCATGGACACCATTGAGAAGGTCGGTCCGAACCGCAAGGACGTCACGGACGCGCTGGGCAAGACCCGGGACCACCCGTCGATCGTCGGCCCCATCACCTTCGACGCGCACGGGCAGAACATCGTCCCTATCGTCACCGCGTATGTCGCGCAGGACGGTAAATGGGTGGTGTGGCAGGAGAGCGACTACGCCAAGGGCACGCGCAAGCTCGCCGGCGGGAAATAGGACGTTACTGCACTGCACTGTGCGAGGCACTCCGGCAAGCGCGCTGGCGTGCCCTCCCGCTTCCTGACTCAGGCCTAGCGCGTCATGGATCCGGGAGTGCTCGCGCAATATGTCTTCAACGGCCTGATGCTGGGTGTGATCTATGCGATGGTGGCCGTTGGTTTCACGTTGTTCTTCGGTGTGCTGGACGTCATCCAGTTCGCGCATGGCGACGTGGTGATGGCGGGTGCTTTCGCCGGCCTCGCAACGTTTATCGGACTCCAGGCGCTCGGCGTGCACGCGCCGGCGCTGGTGGTGATCGTGGTGGCGTGCGTCGCGGGCCTCAGCATGGCGCTGCTGGGTGCGTTGATCGCGCGCTACATGGTGTTGCCGTTGCGCGCAGCACCCCCATTCAACACGCTGTTGATCACGCTGATGCTGGGCTCGGTGCTGCGTGAGCTCGTGCGCCTTTTCTATCCCAACGGCTCGAATCCGCAGCCGTTTCCGCGCCTGCTGCCGGCGGGTGCGCTGAACTTCGGCAACTTCACGCTGCGCCTCGACAGCACCATCCTGCTCATCGCCGGACTTGCCACCATCATCGCGGTGAACCTGGTGGTCACGCGGACAAGGCTCGGGCTCGCCATCCGCGCGGTGGCGCAAGACAGCGAGACCGCGCGTGTCATGGGTATCGACTTCGAGCGCGTGGTGCTCGTCACGTTTGCCATCGGGTCGGCGCTGGCGGGCGTCGCAGGCGTGGTCTACGGTCTTTATTACAACGAGGTGAATTTCGATATCGGCCTGCTGCTCGGTGTCATCGGCTTCAGCGCGGCGGTGGTCGGTGGATTGGGCAGCATCTACGGCGCGATCATCGGTGGTTTTCTGTTCGCCGCGTTGCAGTCCGTGGGTTCGGTCGCGCTGCCATTCTCCAGTGCCTACAACAATGTCTTCGCGTTCGCCGTGGTCATCCTGTTGATGACGTGGAAGCCGACGGGCCTCATTCCGGAGAAACTGAGCGAGCGCGTATGAGCGCCGCCGGGCCGTTGCCCAGAGACCTGATCGTCGTCCCGGTGAGCGTCACCGCGCTGGCGGCGTTTGTCTGGCTCTTTCTTTACGCGGAGAACGTCTGGCTGGTGATTGGCCTGATTGTGTTCGCGGTGGCGGCCGGGTTCATCGCCTACCGCAGCCGAGGCATCGCCCGCTGCGAACGGGCGCTTGCGTCGTACCCGCGCCTTGCCAGCGCCCTTGCGATGGCGGCGGTGCTGGCGGTGGCCGGGTTCTTCTACGACCAGCCATATCCGCTGCTGATGTTGTGCACCGTGCTGCTGTTCATCGTGGCGTGCCTCGGTCTCAATATCCAGTCGGGGTACTGCGGCATTGTCAACTTCGCGGGTGCAGCGTTCTTCGGCACCGGCGCCTACACGGCGGCCGCGCTCGCTGCGATACACGGCACGCCGCATCTGGTGCTCATCATCGCCGGCGGTGTGATCGCCGCGCTCGTCGGCTCGCTGCTCATCCTGCCGGTGTTGCGTACCCACGGCTACTACGCCGCGCTCATCACGATCGCGTTCGGCATCCTCTTCAGCACCTTCCTCGAGGTGAACAACGCGCTGGGCGGTCCGCAAGGCCTCAAGCTGCCCGGCATCAACCTCTTCGGATGGGTTTTCAACGACGATTTCACCATCGGCCGCGTCACGATCTCGTTCTACATGAGCTACCTGGCGCTGAGCCTCGCGCTGGCGGCGCTGGCATTCACGTTCGTGCGGCGCATCGAGCGCTCCTGGATCGGGTTGAATTTCGACGCCGTCCGACTCGACGAAACGGCGGCGGCAACGTTCGGCATCAGCATCGCGCGCTGGAAAATCCTCGCCTTCACGTTCGGCAACTTCCTGTGCGGGATCGCGGGCGCGATCTACGCCATGATGCAAGGCTTCATCGCCCCCAACAACTTCACCTTCGGCGATTCGCTGATCATGGTGTCGATCCTGATCCTGGGCGGAATCGGCAATCCGCTGGGTATCGTTCCGGCCGCCGCGATCATCATCATGGTTCCGCAAAAGCTGCAATTCATCCAGGAATACCGCTTTCTCCTGTATGGCATTCTGGTGATCCTGATCCTGCTTTTTCGGCCGGAAGGTCTGCTGCCGCGGCAGGTGCGTGATTATTTTCCGGATTCGAGTCCATGAGCGCCGCAGGGTCGTCGGGGGATCATGCAAGCGCTGTCCTGCTCACTTGCCGGGGGCTGACGATGACGTTCGGCGGCCTGACCGCGCTCGACGCGCTGGCGCTTTCGGTCATGCGCGGTGAGATCCTGGGCTTGATCGGACCGAACGGCTCGGGCAAGACGACGTTTTTCAACGTAGTGACGGGCCTGTACAAGGCGGCGGCGGGAAGCATCGAATTCGAAGCGCGGGACATCACGCGATTGCCACCGCAGGCCATCTGCCGAGCGGGGATCGCGCGCACCTTCCAGCGTTCGCGGCTGTGCCTGCCGCTGACGGTCTTTGACAACATCATGATCGGCAACCACCTGCGGCTCCAGCACGGAGTCTGGTTCAACGTCATCCGGCGTCGCGCCCTGCGCCGGCAGTTCGAGCAGTGCGTCGAGCAGGCCCGGGCATTGGCAACGACGTTCAGCCGGCGTTTGGGCGAGCGATTGTTCGAGGCAGCGGGGGCGCTCAACATGATCGATCGCCGGCGCGTGGAGATCTGCCGCGCGCTGGTGAACGGCCCCCGCCTGCTGCTGCTCGACGAGCCATCGGCGGGAATGACTCATGGGGAAACGCGTGAATTGATGGACGACATCCTGCAGGTTCGCGCCCGCAGCGCGGAGTTGACGATCGTCATCATCGAGCATGAGATGAATGTCATCGAGCGTATTACCGAGCGGTGCGTGGTGCTCAACTACGGCGAAAAGATCGCCGAGGGTGCGTTTCGCGCCGTCGCGGCGGACGTGCGCGTGCAGGAAGCCTACCTCGGGCAGGCATGACCGACGCATTGGCTATCGAGCGTGTCTTCACGGCCTACGATCGGGCCGACGTATTGATGGATGTAACCGTTGCGGCGCGGGCGGGTGAGATCACCTGCATCCTGGGATCGAACGGATCCGGCAAGACGACGCTGATCCGTTCGATACTCGGTCTCACGCCGCCGCGGCAGGGACGAATCCTGTTCGAAGGCGCCGACATCGCGCGGCTGCCGACGCATCGTGTCGTAGCGCTCGGCATCGCCTGCATCCCCGAGGGTAGAAAGATATTTCCCAAGCTGACGATCGAGGAAAATCTCAGGCTCGGTGCCTATCAGGAGCGGGACGCGGAGAAGATCCGCGGCCGTCTGGAAGACGTCTATCGCATTTTCCCGCGACTCAAGGAGCGCGTGCGCCAGCTTGCCGGAACCATGTCGGGCGGCGAGCAGGCCATGATATCGATCGGCCGAGGCATGATGGCGGCGCCCAAAATGCTGTTGATCGACGAGCCGTCGCTCGGCCTTTCACCACTGTTCGTCACGCAGAATTTCAACGTCATTCGACGCATCAGCGAGCTGGGCGTGAGCGTGCTGCTGGTGGAGCAGAACGCACGCCAGACGCTTGCCATCGCGCATCGCGGTTACGTGCTGTCGCAGGGGCGGGTGGTGGCACAGGGCAGCGCCGCGGAGCTGCGCGACAACGAGGAAGTCCGTCAAGCCTATTTCGGCTGACGGAATTGCTGCAGGAGGCCGGCATGACAGCCGCTCGCGATGCATTCGAACTGACGAGGAAGCTCCTTCGCTTCGACACCATCAACCCGCCGGGTGACGAGACCGCGTGTGCGCGCTTCGTGGGCGACCTGCTGGCCGATGCCGGCTTCCGGGTCTCCTATCACCCGTACGGAGAACGGCGCACCAGCGTGGTAGCCGCGATTGGCGGCGTCGCGGACAAGCCACCCCTGTGCATTACGGGCCACATCGATACCGTGCCGCTGGGGGCCGTCGCGTGGCACAAGGATCCGTTCGCCGGAGAGACCGACGCCGGCCGGCTGTTCGGTCGCGGCTCGAGCGACATGAAAAGCGGCGTCGCGGCATTTGTCACCGCAGCCCTTGGGTTTCGTGACCAGCTCGCCGGAACCCCCGGACTCGAGCTGGTGATTACCGGCGGCGAGGAAACGGGCTGCGAGGGAGCATTCCATCTCGCGCGATCGACCGGTGCGTTGGGCCGGGCCGGCGCCATCCTGGTCGCGGAGCCCACCGCGAACTACCCGCTGGTCGGGCACAAGGGTGCGTACTGGCTCAACGCGCGCACGCGCGGCGTGACGGCGCACGGCTCGATGCCCGAGCGCGGCGAGAACGCGGTCTACAAGGCGGCTCAGGCCGTGGCCAGGCTCGAGCATTTTGATTTCGGCATCGCGCCGCACGCGCTACTCGGTCGACCGACGCTCAATGTCGGCACGATCGCCGGCGGGCTCAACATCAACTCAGTACCGGACGAAGCGCGGATCGGCATCGATATTCGTACCGTGGCCGGCCAGGACCACAAGGCGCTGCACGCGGCGCTTGCCGATCTGCTGGGGCCCGGGGTTGCGCTTGAACCCATCCTCGACGTCGCCAGCGTCTATACCGATCCCGCGGACCCCTGGGTGGTCAAGGTGTTCGAGATCATGGCGCCCATCCTGGGTGCGGCGCCCGAACCGCGCACCGTGTCGTACTTCACCGACGCGGCCGCGCTGCGTCCGGCGTACGGCAATCCGCCCACGGTGATACTGGGCCCCGGCGAGCCGCAAATGGCGCACCAGACCGACGAGTACTGCATAACGGATCGGATCGGGCAGGCGGCGGATGCCTACAGCGAGATCATCCGCCGCTGGTGCCACGCATAGGCCTCGAAGACGCGCGAGCGGGGCCTGCAAGTGCCTGCAATTCTGGTAGGCGCGATTGGACTCGAACCAACGACCCCCACCATGTCAAGGTGGTGCTCTAACCAGCTGAGCTACGCGCCTTCGGATCAGCGACAGATTCTATCCGATTCCGTTGTGCCGTGCGATGCGCCTCGCGCGCGTCACCGTACGACACGGTCATCGTGCGGGCGCCGCCGATTTGAGCACCCAGCGCTTGCGCATCGTCTTCAGTACGAGCAGCGCCAGCAGCGCCGTAATGACGTCGAGGACGATCACGATCACGAATACCGTGGTCCAGTTGCCCGTTGCTTCGCGTATGTAAGCCGCCACCGGACCGCCTAGCACCGATCCGACACCCTGGGCGATGTAGAGGAAGCCGTAGTTGGTCGTCGCGTACTGCGTGCCGAACAGGTCGGTAAGCGTCGACGGGAACAGCGAAAAGATTTCGCCCCAGCCAAAGAAGACGAGACCCGTCAACACGACGAATACCGCGGCATTGTGCGCGAACAGCAGCAGGAGCAGGATGGCCGCCGCTTCGAGCGCGAAGGCGATGAACATCGTGTTCTCGCGCCCGATGTGATCCGACACCCAGCCGAAGAACGGACGCGTGAGACCGTTGGTTGCACGCGACAGCGTCAACGATAGCGGCAGCGCTGCGAGGCCAAGCACGAGCGTGTCCTTGACGCCGAAATCCGCGGCGAACGGACCGACCTGCGACACCACCATCAACCCGCTGGTTGCCATCATCGACATCATGATGAACATCAACCAGAAGATCGGCGTGCTGAGCATCTCACGCGCACGGTAGCTGCGTTGCGATTGACGCTCGGCCTGCTTGGCCGCCAACGCCACCTGCGCGTTGGGCTTCCAACCCGTGGCGGGAATGCGAAACGCCTGGCTGACGACCACGCCGATGACGAGCTGGATCCAGCCCCACACGAACAGCGTGTGTGCGTAGCCAGAAACGGGAATCATGTTGGCAATGGGAAATGACGTCAGGATCGCGCCCGCGCCATAACCTGCCGCGGCGATCCCCGCGGCGAAGCCACGCCGGTCGGGAAACCAGCGCACCATATGGCCGATGATGCCGACGTAGACGATGCCGGTCCCGAAACCGCCGATGATTCCGTAAGTGAAGTACAGCGCCCAGATGTTGCTGACGTAGGACGAGAGTACCCAGCTCAGACCGGACAGCGCGCAGCCGATCGAGATCAGCAGCCGTGGCCCGAAGCGATCGACCAGCCACGCCTGGATGGGCGAGCAGAACGTCTGCAGCACGATCAGCAGCGAGAAGGTAACCTGCAGCTGTGTCAGCGACGCGCCGAGCTTGCCTTCGAGCGAGTGAATGAAAAGCGTCCAGGTGTACTGAGGACTCGAGATCGACATCATCGCGACGAATCCCAGCACCATCTGCCACCAGCGATTCATGTACCACGCGGACCGCTGTGCGGTTTCCGGCAAGACTTGCGTGCTCATCGTGCGCCCCCTCAGCTCAGCAACATGACAAAAAAACCGTTCGTTGCGATTCGTTACGTGATGGCCGGAGCGGCGTTCTTCCGGGTCGAAGAGCGTCGCGCCCGCGCTCGCGTCAATGGCTCGGCAGGTGAACGGCAGGTGAACCTTATATCGTATTGCGATGGATTATGGCGGTAACGGACGTGAGCGTAAACAGCTCTCGGTGGACCGGGGTGTCAGCGCTTTGTCAGCAGCCAAAGCGCGCCGATCATCAGCGGCTGGTGGACGAGATAGACGATCAGGCTGTGCCGCCCGAGGAAGCGCAACGGTGCGGGCACGCGCCCAAGAGGAGCGAGTGCGGCGAAACGGTTGCGGACGAGCGCGTGTCCCAGCGTCACGCCGACCAACAGCACGCCGGTCCACGGAAAGAGCGGTACGTAATCCTCGGTGACCGGCTTCGCCGTCATGAAGCCGATCCATCCCAGCGCGCGGTTGTCGAACGCCGGATTCGCGAACGTCAAGCCGGCGACGATCACCGCCATTCCGATGAGTGCGGCGAGAACCGGACGGCGCAGCAGGGGCTTGGCGAGCAACAGCGAGAGCGCGATCGCGTGCAGCACGCCGAACCAGATGAATGATTGCGGAAACAGCAGCCGGCTGCCCGCGCTCACGAGCAATGCCGCCGCGGCGATGATGCCGATGTGGCGTAGCCAATGCGTGAGCGGAAATGCCTGGCGTTGCGCGAGCACGGCGCTGATGCCGGCGATCAGCAGGAAGGACGCGAGAATCAGCGTCCGCGCGGTGAGCCAGCGCAGGTCGTGCTCGAAATCCGAGTGCGTGACGTCGAAGTAACGCAGGTCGAAGCAGAAGTGGTAGGCGATCATCGCGACGATCGCCAGTCCGCGCAGCGCATCGAGACCCATGACGCGCGCCGATGGTGCGGCTGCCGCGACCGGCTTCGTTTTCGCTGGCTTGCCGCGGACCGCCGTACGCACGTCGGCGCGGAGCCCCGCGGCGGCACGGATCTTTGCCGGGGCCGTGCGCCGGCGCGTCAACGATCGTTTCGCCATGAGACGCGCACGCCGCCGGCACCGTCGCCCGGTCCCAGCAGCGGCAGCATCGCGCGCACCGCTTCGGGTGCGCTGCTCGTCGGTTTCAACAGCAGCGCCACATCGATGATGCCGGCACGATCGTCGATCGTTCCGTCGATCGCCACGTCGCCGCCGGTGTTGTGGATGATTCCGCCGAGCGCATCGCCTTTCGGGGCGGCCGAGACCGACACGACGCCCAGGTCCAGTGCGAACTGACCGGCGACGACGCGTGCGCGTTGCCATGTGCCCTCGAATGCGCCCGTGCCGATGCCGTCGCGCCAGCTGAATGAAGTCGAGCGCAGATCGAGGACGCCGCCCAACGCAATCGTTTTCCACGCTGGCACGAACGCGGGGACGAGCGCCGCAGGCGCGTGCAGGCGAAGATCGCGAACGCCGAGCGTCCCGTGGCGCAGCGCGATCGTGCCCGACGGCATCGTGTTGTCGCTGCCGGGTTGCAGGTTGACAACGAGCTTCCCCGCCAAAAGCGGCGCGAGTGCCACGCGCCATGCAATCGGCAAGCGCGCCGCGCCATCGGCCGTCATGAGCACTCCCTCGCCACGCCACCACCAGCCTTCCGCGTCGGCGAGGCGTACGCGATCCTGCGTGCGCGCGGCGAGCGGACGATCGAGCCACGCAGCAGGCACGAGCGCGATGGCCGCCGCAAGCAGCAGGATGAGGCCGAGCATGACACGAAGCGGACCTCGCACGCCGGTCTTTAGCGGGTGAGTGCAAGCTCGGCGCGCACGGTTCCGGGATCGACGCGTGCGCTGACGATCGCATCAAAGACGCGCACGCCATCCGCGCGCGCCAGCGTATCGAGCGCGCGTACCAGCACGTCGAATGGCGCTGCTTCGATGACGATTCGCAGCGGTCCCCCGGCGCTTTGCGCCTCGACGGCGGTGTACTTGAGACCTCGCTCGGACAGCACGCGATCGACCGCGACCCGAAGATCGGGTTTTCGAATCGGTGCAGTGGCGCGGGTGAGCGTAGCGTTCTCAGCGACGCGTGCCCGGGCGACGTCGAGAACGAGTCGATTGCGCGCGACGTCGTCGCGCGTGCGTGCGATCGCCTCGCGTAGCGGATTCGCGAACGCGACGATCGCGGCGCCCATGACGGCGACGATGATGATCGCCACCCACGCGTTGCGCTGCGACGCTCTTCCAGCATCCCATGTTTGGGTCAACGATTGCGGCCAACGCATGGTCGTCAGCGCGCTGTCGCGGCGAGCGAGAGCCGCATCCGCATGCCAGCCGCGGTGGGCGCCGCCAACGCGTCGACACCGGCCGCGGCGAGCGTACGCGTCATCCGGGACAGCACTTCGGCATCGAGCTTGCCGAGCTCGAGCGTCCACGCGTTGTCGGTGTACCGCGCCGATCGAAGAACACTCGGTGGCAGTTCGCCAAGCGACGAAGCCGCGCGTGCGAGGAGCGGCAACGCATCCGCAGGGGCGCTTTGCGCCGTGCGGTGCCGCAGTTCCGCGTTTTGTCGTGTAATCGCCACGGCCGCAGCACTCGGCGTTGCCGCATCCGGCAGCTGCGCAGCGGCGGCCTCGTCGACCAGCGCGCGCGCCAATCGCCAGTTCTCGACATTGAACCACGTCCACTGGAAAACGAGGGCGCCCAGATGCAGGACCAGTGCGAGCGCTGCAAGCACCAGCGCGGGCCGCAATGCGCGAGCAAGCGACGAACGCTTCGACGCGGTTTCGTTGCGTTGCTGGCTGTCGAGAAAATTCGGCGCCGCGGCGAACGCGGCGGGCGTTGCGCGCTCCCAATGCCATGCGGGCGCCGCGGCAAACGGAATGCTGGTCGACTGCGACCAGCGTGCGAGTTGCGAAGCATTGCACGGGAAGAGAACGTGGACGGCGGCGGGCACCGGTCCGGTGCGGGCCGTTTGCGCAAGGGCTGCAACCAATTCGGGCGGCAACGCATCGTCCTGAACGGGTGAGCCGCCGACGGCGAATGCGCTGCCGTCGGCGCGGCGAACGAACCCGTCGCCTGCATCGGACGCACACCACGTCCATCCGTTGTCGTGCGGGGCTAGTGCGGACTCGGGAATGATCCCGTGCAGCCTGCGCCCATGCGTCGCAATCGCGTGTACCAGCGCGCCGGAAGTAACCGCGACAAGAACGCTGCCGTTACGCGCGTTGGCAACGGCGATCGACGATTCATCGGTCGTCGTCGCCAGTTGATCTTCGAGCGCATAGCGCGCGGCCGCGTGCAGGCGATCTCGCGGCATCGGAGGCAGTGCGAGCGCAATCAGCCGAACCTGATTGGCGGCGAGCACGACCTCGGTCTCCGCGTCGTCGGGCCAGCGGACCGCCGTGTCCTGACCGCGCGCGATAAGACGGCCGTCCGTGGTGTAACGGACCCACCTCTCGGCGCCATCGGCTTGCGGGGGCGCGGACAGAAAGACGCGCAGCATCGGTGGGAGTCTACGGGATGGACGCGTGGTGAGGGGAGAGGCGCGAGGGGGCCGCTACTCGATCGTTTGCCAGACGATCGCAGGCCACGCATTGTTCGCACGCTCGATCAGCGCGTGCGCCTGCGCGACCGTTTCGCCTTGCCGCGCTCGCACCGTCACCAGAAAATAGCGGCTTCCCACCGAATACATCGTCTCGTCGCCGATCGATGCGCCGCCCGGGAGCCGCGCGCGAAAGTCGGCGAGCGACGCGAATGGGCGCTCGACGCGACTCGCGACGAGTGCGGCGAGCTGCTCCGGTGCGACGTTGTCGAGCGAGGCGGCCAGCAATTCCGCGGGCGCCGTGTTGACGTTGAGCGGCGTGTCAACCGGAAGGGTGGTGATGAAGCGAACGACGCTCGTCATCGCGGGTATCGTCATGCCGCGCACGGAGCCGAGCTCCTCGATTCGCGTCGCCGGTGCGTTCGGAGGCAACGACGCATCGGCTTGGTCGAGATACCACGCATCCTCCGCGCCATCGGGTTGCGGCACGCTGTCGGCATCGACCCAGTCGATCATCGAGGCGAGCGTCGTCTCCGGGATCCCGAGCGTCGCGAAGAGGCGCGCGAAGCGCCGGCGCTCGAACGTCGCGTGCGTCGCGCTGGCGAGATTGTTCACGTTGAACAGGCTCTGCGCGTCGACGATGCGGCCTTCGACGACGCCGTTCTGCACGGGGGTCGGCGGCAACGGCAACGCCCACGGCTCGTTGAGGTCATCGATCGGTCCCGCCTGCGCATCGGCCTCCAGGATCTGACGGGCCCACTGGATGCCCGCGAGCGCGATCGATTGCGCTTGCACCTGGTCGCGCCGATGCGACACCTGCGCCGACCATTGCGATTGGGCGGTCGCAACCGATACGGCAACCGCCGCCGCCAACGCGGCGATCAGCATCGCGACAATCAATGCGAGTCCACGCTCGGCGCGCCGCGGCTTCCGTAGCTCCACGCTGCGGAAGGCGTTTGTATGATCCCCCCACGCTTGCGGCTGCGCCGCTGCGCTGCCCCCCGAGGGGGCGGAATTCGCGCCTTGGGACGGCCCTGCGGCGCTTGTATGATCCCCCCACGCTTGCGGCTGCGCCGCTGCGCTGCCCCCCGAGGGGGCGGAATTCGCGCTTTGGGACGGCCCTGCAG
>JALYSS010000107.1 GCA_030854685.1 Pseudomonadota bacterium
GCCTTGCAACGCCAGGGCATGACTGCGAAGGCTTTGCGCCGCGCCGATCACCCGCTCCGCTTCCGGAAGCAATTGCCTGCCCGCGGCCGTGAGGGTCATTCCGCCGGCGCCACGCTCGAAGAGCACCACCGACAGCTCGTCCTCGAGCGCCTTGATCTGTGCCGAAAGCGCCGGCTGGCTGACGTGCAGCCGCTCCGCGGCGCGGGTCAGGTGGCCGAGTTCGGCGACGGCCGCAAAACTTCTCAATTGATAGAGCTCCATGCGTACGGTCAATCAAATAAACGGCGGATGCTGCAGTGCAAACAAGGACTTGCCAAACATCGACAACGGTTATGACGATGATCCAAAAAGACGATTTGATCAGAGCGACAACGGCTCCTATCCTGTTATGGTGCGATGCAGCATGCGCGCACAACGACTGGAAAGACCCCCACGAGGGCAGGAGAAACGTATGCGAACCCATGGAATTTCATCGCCGAGTGCGGCGCAACTGTACTTCAACGACAGCATCGCCGGACACGTTTGCCTGTTGCTTGCCGAAGCGCTGGGCAACGCCGGACGCGCGCCTGACGCCGCCCGAGTCAATTCGCACGCTACCGTCGTGAAGCCGGTCGCGAAGCCCGTCGAAGCGCCGCGCATGAGCGTCGTCGGGCCGCCCCAAGACGCGAATTGCTCCCCCCAAGGGGACAGCGCAGCGGCCGTATTGGCCGATGCGGCCGCAAGCGCGGGGGGTCGTATGAGCTGGCTCGATCGCCTCGACGCATGGTTCCAGCGCCAGGAGCAGAAGGACCGCGAGGCCTATCTGGCCAGGTCCCGCGACGTGTTCGAACTCGAGCGGCGCATCGAGCTCCTCAATCGCAACGGTATTGCGCGGTACTACTGAAACATGAAATGGGTCAGAGCGGCAATAAATCGTGAAACCTAGATGAGCCCTTCGAGCAGCTGAACATCGACCTGGGCGCCAGCGTCGACGTTGCCGGTGTCCGCCGGAAGCACGATGAAGCAGTTCGCCTGCGACATCGACGACAGGATGCCGGAGCCTTGATCGCCGGTCGTGTGCACCCGCCAGGCGCCGGCGCCATCGGGTGACAGCACGGCTCGCTGGAATTCGGTGCGCCCCGGCGCTTTCCTGATGGGTGCGGCGAGCGTCGCCTTGAACAGTGGCATTGGCGCGACGTTCGCCCGCCCTTGCAGCACGAGCAGCGCATCGCGAACGAATTCGTAAAACGTCACCATCACGGAGACGGGGTTGCCCGGCAGGCCGAAGAAGTGCGCGGTGCCGATCCGGCCGTATGCGAGCGGACGGCCCGGCTTCATCGCGATTTTCCAGAACAGCACTTCGCCGAGCTTGCCGAGCAACGCCTTGACGAAGTCGGCCTCGCCGACCGAGACGCCGCCCGACGTGATCACGACGTCCGCGGTATCCGCCGCATTGCGGAACGCGCGCTCGAGCAATTCGGGCACATCCGCCACGACGCCCATGTCGACGATGTCGCAGCCGAGCCGCGTCAGCATTCCGTAAAGCGTGTAGCGGTTGCTGTCGTAGATTTCGCCGGTTGCGAGCGGCTGACCCACCGAGCGGAGCTCGTCGCCCGTCGAAAAGAATGCGACGCGCAGCCGCCGATACACGCTCACTTCGTTGATGCCGAGCGAGGCCAGCATGCCGAGTTCGGCTGGACGCACCGGCTGGCCCGCGCGAAATACGACGGTGCCGCGCTTCAAATCCTCACCGGCGAAGCGCCGGTTCTGACCGGTCTTCGTCACGGCGCCGGTCGCGATCGCGACGCCCGTCGGCGTTTCGCGCGCGCGCTCCTGCATCACGACGGTGTCCGCGCCGCGCGGCATGACAGCGCCGGTGAAAATGCGCACGGTTTCGCCCGCGTGAAGATCGCCGTCGAAAGGCTTGCCGGCAAACGACTCGCCGACCCGGCACAGGTTCGTTTCCGGTGTCGAACCGAGGTCGGCGAAGCGGACCGCCCACCCATCCATCGCCGAGTTGTCGTGTCCCGGCACGTCCAACGGAGATTCGATATCCACGGCGAGCACGCGATCGAGCGCGTTGCGGATGTGCACGCGCTCGATCGCCGTGACGGGTGACAGGAATTCCCGGATCAGCGCGCGCGCACGATCCACGGGCAGCGAATCGGGATCGTAATCGTCGGCGCACGAAAGGTCGCGCAGCGTTCGGGTGGTTTCCACGGACAGGGGTCGACGTTGATCGTCAGCGTGCCGGGGTGGCGCTGGCCGCGAGCTCGGCAGGCGTGTTGATGTTGCGAAACGCGTCGGCCTCGTCGTCGAAAGCGACTTCTGCGATCGGCAGCGATGCGTACCACGCGTCGATCTTGCGGCCGCCCGCGGTGAGGAATCGCTCGAGGTGCGGCAAAAGCGAACGACGCACCAGCGCGAAGACCGGATGCGGCTGCGCGAATGTTCGCGCGACGGCGATGTCGATCGGCTGCGTGTCGAACGCTGTGCCGAGCCGCGCCACCAGATCGGCGGGGAGAAACGGCGAATCGCAGGGACTCGTCGCGACGAACGGGGTCGTCGCGGCGGAAAGGCCGGCGTGCAGGCCAGCCAGCGGACCTGCGAAGCCGCCGATCGCGTCGGCGACGACCGGGTAACCGAACGCGGCGTACCGATCGGCATTCTGGTTGGCGTTGATGATCAGCGCGTGCACTTGCGGCGCCAGCCGCTCGATCACGTGCGCGACGAGTGGCCGGCTGTCGAGCACGACGAATCCCTTGTCGATGCTGCCCATGCGGCGCCCCTGACCGCCGGCGAGCACGATGCCTGTGATATCGGCTTGCGCGAGCTTCATCCGTCGCTTCTGAACCGCGCAGCACCCGTAAAGAGCAGGTAATGACGGTTCGTTGCGCGGCCGATCATCGTCATGCCGACCGTCTGCGCGATCTCGTAGCCCATCTGCGTAAGGCCCGAGCGGGACACGAGAAACGGTATGCTCATCTGCGCGGCCTTGATGACCATTTCCGACGTGAGACGCCCGGTCGTGTAGAAGATCTTGTCCTCGCCTTCGCAGCCGTCGAGCCACATCCGGCCCGCGATCGCATCGACGGCGTTGTGACGGCCGACGTCCTCGACGAACTGCAGGATCTCGGAATGCGTGCCGGCGTTGGATGCGAGCGCGCAGCCGTGCACGGCGCCCGCCTGCTTGTAGATCGTTTCGTGCACGCGGACCTTTTCCAGCAGGTCGTAGAGCGCCGATTTCGTGAGCGTCGCATCGCGCGGAAGCTGCACGTTGTCGATGTCCTCCATGAGATCGCCGAACACGGTTCCCTGCCCGCAGCCGCTCGTCTTGGTGCGCTTGGCCGTCTTCGCTTCGAGATCCGCGAGTCCGTGGCGCGTCTTGATCGCGACCGAGTTCGTCTCCCAGTCGACCTGCACCGCGACGATTTCGTCGAGGCTTTTCACGAGTCGCTGATTGCGCAGGTAACCGATCGCGAGCGCCTCGGGTGCTGCCCCGAGCGTCATCAGCGTCAGGATCTCCTGGCGGTCGACATAGAGCGTGAGCGGATGCTCGCCGGCTACGGCCACGTCGCGCACCGTACCGTGCTCGTCGATCGCGGTGACGTCGAACGTCGACGGCCGCGCGGCATTCGTGAGCAGGGGACGAGTGCCGGGAGGTGAAGCCTTTGCGAGCGGCGCCATCATGCTCGCGCTATCCGCCGATGTACGACATCTCGATGCGCGACTCGCGCGGCGTCGCGGCGGTGCGTATCTCCGAATATCGGTCGGCGCGTCGCCGCCAGATCGCGGCTATCGCGTTCGCGATCTGCGCGTCCGAATACTTCTCGCGCAACAGCACGCGCAGGTCGTAGCCGCTGTCGGCGAACAGGCAGGTGTAGACCTTGCCATCGGTCGACAGCCGCGCACGCGAGCAATCGCGGCAGAACGCCTGCGTGACCGACGCGATGACGCCGATCTCGCGGCCGTTGTCGCGATAGCGCCAGCGTTGCGCGACTTCGCCGGTGTAATTCGGATCGACCGGCTCGAGCGGAAATTCGCGATTGATCATGCCGACGATTTCGGCGGCCGGCACGACGTGGTCCATCCGCCAGCCGTTCGTGTGGCCGACGTCCATGTATTCGATGAAGCGCACGATGTGTCCGGTATCGCGGAAGTGGCGCGCCAGCGGAACGATCGCGTGCTCGTTCATCCCGCGCTTGACGACGGCGTTGATCTTCAGCGGCGTGAGTCCCACCGAATGCGCAAACTCGATGCCCTCGAGCACGCGGTGCACCGGGAAATCGACGTCGTTCATCGCGCGAAACGTCGGATCGTCGAGTGCGTCGAGGCTGACGGTGACTCGGGACAGGCCCGCATCTCGCAGCGCCCGCGCCTTTTTGGCGAGCAGCACGCCGTTCGTCGTCAGCGTCAGGTCGATGTCGCCAAGCGATGCGAGCATTTCCACCAGCCGCTCGAGGTTGCGGCGCAGCAGCGGCTCGCCGCCGGTGAGCCGGATCTTGCGAACGCCCCGCTCGACGAAGACCGCGGCGATGCGCGCGATCTCTTCGAAGGTCAGCAGTTCGGCGTGCGGAAGGAACGGAAAGTCGCGTCCGTACACATCCTTCGGCATGCAGTAGACGCAGCGAAAGTTGCACCGGTCGGTGACCGATATCCGCAGATCGCGGAGCGGCCGGCCACGCGTGTCGAGCGGCTGCGCCGCATCGGCGACCGGTGTGTTGGCCGCCGCACGGACGAACGCATCCCGCGCGGCCGCGCTCGATGCGCCGCGAACGTCGGTGAGAGGAATGACGGTAGCCATGACGATCATCCATGTTAGCAGAGGGGCAAGTTCCGCTGCAGGCGGATGTATGATCGTCAAAGCACTCGTTCGTTGCAGCGAGTTCGAGCGACGAACGGACAACGACGATGCAGCCGCTCACCCAACCTGTCGACGTGATCATGGAGCGGGTTCCGCTTCAAAGCCGCTGGGCCAGCGAACGCTGGCAGCCGGTGGCCGTCGAAATCGCCGCCCCGGCACCCGGACCCGCATCGAACGCGAATATCGTTCCGGGCTCGAACGTTTGCGTGCCGGAAGGTGAAAACCGCTGGCGCTGCCACGGATTCGACATCGAGCTGCATCCCACCGAGGCCGAGGGCTTTTTTCTGAACATCACCGCGCCCGATCCGCGCATTTTCGTCATGTACCGGATGTTCGACGACGGCGCGATGCCGCTCGCGCGCCCCGTACTCGTCACGGTCAGCTACAACCAGGCCGCGCGTTACATGGATGGCGGCGAACAGGTCGACGGCGTGCCGATGGTGCCGGCGATCGCCGACTGGATGCGACCTTTCATCGCGCAGCACTACAAGCCCGAGCCGCGCCGCAAGGTGAGGCGCAACGATCCGGTGGCCGACGAAGTCGCGGCACGCGAACGCGAGGAGCGTCGCTGAAATGGCCGAGGATGCGCAAGGGTCGACGCGTTTTTCCTTGCGGCGGTGGTCGCAGCGCAAGCTGGCCGCCGCGCAGAAGGAGGACCCGACGCGCCGGGACGACGTGCCCGTTGCGCGCAATTCGGACTCGGGATCGGTGCGCCACGGTGACACGCGCAACGCGGCACCTCCCGCGGACGCACGTTCGACCGGACCGACGCCACTGAACGCCGCGCCGGGAACGGTCCCGACGCCCTTCGCGGACCCGCGCAGCGTTGGCGCCGCCACGCCCCACACCGGGGTGCCGCTGCCCTCGCTCGAATCGTTGACGATCGATTCGGATTACTCGCCGTTCATGCAGCCCGGCGTCGATGAAAACGTGAAGCGCAGCGCGCTCAGGAAGTTGTTGCGCCATCCTCGATTCAACGTGATGGACGGGCTCGACGTCTATATCGACGACTATTCGCTGCCGAGCCCGATCGAGCCGGCGCTCGCCCGCACGCTCATGCAGGCAAGGTACATCTTCAATCCGCCGCAAACGCGCGTGAACGCCGAGGGGCACGTCGAGGATGTTCCCGACGCGCCGGCGCCTGCGGATGAAGGTGCCGCACCCGTGCCACCCATTGCGAACACCGCGGATGCGCGCCCGCCCGGTGCGCAGGGCGTTGGCGCGATCGCCGAAGCGCCGGCGGGAACGTTGCCGCCGTGCGATTCGTCCAACGACGCGGGGTCGCCCGAGCCCACTGCAGCACGATCGCCGACCGAGGCGAGCAGCAGCGGCGACCGCAGCACGCGGATGGATCAATGATCGCCGACAAGAACCTTTTCCTTTGCACCTGCAACGGCACGATGCCGCTCGACGCCGCCGCGATCGCGCGCGCGACGGGAAGGCAAGCCGGGCCGCTGCACACGGCGATGTGCCAGCGCGAGCTCGGACGCTTCAAGGACGAGGCCGGTGGCGACATGATCGTCGCGTGCACGCAGGAGCAGCGATTGCTGGGCGAGGTGGCGCGAGAATCCGCCAGCGTGCGCTCGGTCCGCTTCGTCAATATCCGCGAAAGCGCCGGGTGGTCGGCAGAAGCGCACCATGCGACGCCGAAGATTGCCGCGCTGCTCGCGATGGCGGCGCTGCCCGATCCCGAGCCGGTTCCGAGCGTTACGTACCAATCGGAAGGACGGGTGCTGATCGTCGGCCCGCTCGATGCCGCACTGCGCTGGGCGAACGCGCTGAAGTCCGCGCTGTCCGTGACGATCCTTGCGACGAGTGCAGCGCACGAAGCCGAATTGCCGGGCCCGCGCGAGGTTCCGGTATTTTCCGGGCGACTGACGCGGCTTGCGGGCTGGCTCGGCGCGTTCGACGCGGAGTGGTCGCAGGAGAACCCGATCGACCTCGACCTCTGCACGCGCTGCAATGCATGCGTCGTCGTCTGCCCCGAGCACGCCATTGGGTGGAACTTCCAGATCGATCTCGATCGCTGCAAGGATCACCGCGCATGCGTGAGCGCGTGCGGTGTCGTCGGCGCGATCGATTTCGATCGCAAGGATACGACGCGCACCGGTCGCTTCGATGCCGTGCTCGACCTGTCGCCGGCGCGCTGGTTCAGGCAACATCAACCCCCGCAGGGTTATTTCGCGCCCGGCTCCGATCCGCTCGAGCAGGCGAAGACCGCCGCCGAACTGGCGCTCATCGTCGGCGAATTCGAAAAGCCGAAATTCTTCGCGTACAAGCCGTCGATCTGCGCGCACAGCCGTGCCGAAAAGACCGGCTGCACGCAATGCATCGACGTCTGCTCGACGCTCGCGATACGCGCCGATGGCGACCACATCGCCGTCGAGCCGCATCTGTGCATGGGCTGCGGTGCCTGCACGACGGTGTGCCCGTCCGGCGCGCTGACCTACGCGTATCCGACGGCGGCCGACCTCGGGACGCGGATGCGCACGTTGCTCGGCGCGTACGAGCGCGCGGGAGGCCGCGACGCCGGCCTGCTGCTCCACGCCGCCGACGCGCAACACACCCTTGAGTCGCTCGCGCGGCGCGGACGCGGGTTGCCGGCGCGCATCATGCCGCTCGAGGTCGAGCACATCGCCTCGGCCGGCATCGATCTGTGGATGGCCGCGCTGGCGTGGGGCGCCTGCAGCATCGCGGTGCTCGCGACCGGTCGGGAAGCCCCGCAGTACCTCGACGCGCTGCGTTTCCAGATGTCGGTTGCGCAGACGATCGCGAATGCGCAGGGCTACCAGGGCGAGCACTTCCGGCTGATCGACGCGAGTGTCGGCGACGTCGATCGCGCGTTATGGGACTGGCCCGTCGCGCTGCCGCCGCGGATCGCCGCGACGTTCGCCGCGACGAACGACAAGCGGCGCACGCTCGCGCACGCGTTCGAGCATCTCGCGCTGCACGCGCCCGTGCCGCGGGCGACGGTTCCGCTGCCGGCGGGCGCGCCGTTCGGCACGCTCGCGGTCGATCGCGACGCCTGCACGATGTGCCTCGCCTGCGTCGGCTCGTGCCCCGAATCAGCGCTGCTCGATCACGCGGAAACGCCGCAGCTCCGCTTCATCGAAAGCAACTGCGTCCAGTGTGGTCTTTGCGCGAAGACGTGCCCCGAGCAGGCGATCACGCTCGTCCCGCGGCTGGACTTGACGCCCGAAGCGCGTGCGCCGCGCGTGCTGAATGAAGCGGCGATCTTCGCGTGC
>JALYSS010000135.1 GCA_030854685.1 Pseudomonadota bacterium
CCAATTATTACGGCTCTGACCCCATTTTCACGGTAATCGCCGTTTTCACCGAATTCGCGATGTAACAGGCGTGATGCGCTTCTCCGTGCATGGCGGCGATGTCCGCGGTCGATGGCATGTGCTCTCCGCTGAATACGATGCGCGGCCGCAGCGTGACGCGGGTTACCGACATGCGGTCTTCCACATCCTTTTCGAGAACGCCTTCCGCATCGTCGACGTACTCGTCGATGCGGTGACCGCGCTTCGCCGCGATCAACAGGAACCACAGCATGTGGCAACTCGAGATCGAAGCCACGAACGCCTCCTCGGGATCGACCGCTTCGGCGCTCGAGTAGGGGACCGGCACCGAATGCGGCGATGACGATGCAACGACCTCGGTGCCGCCGTCGAATCGCCACACGTGGCGCCGACTGTAGCGATTGTCGGTGAAGCGCGCGTCGCCGCGCGTCCAGCGAACATTGGCGATATGCCGTGACATGGGGTTTACAGCAGCCGATTGAACCATGCGAGCGAAAGCCCCGCGCCGAGCAGCACGAAAAGCGCGGCCGCCGCGACGAAGAGCGCCGTGACCTCGGTCTGCTGCTTCTGCAGGACCATCCGCGAGCTCATCCCTTTGTAGATCTGCTTGAGATCGGTCGCGGTACCCGCATGAAAGTACGCGCCGCGGGTGACGTTGGCAATCTGCTTCAGCGAATCCTCGTCGAGACGCACGCGCATCGACCAGCCTTCCCAACCGATGACTTCGCCCTCCACGGTGCCGATGCCCACCGTGTAGACGCGCACGCCGCGGTCGGCAGCCATTTTCGCCGCCTCGATCGGATCGGGTCCGGTCGTCGTCTGCCCGTCGGTAAGCAGGATGATCGCCGCGGATTGGTACGAGCCCGGTGCGACCGGTTTCTCCGCATCCTTCGACGACGCTTTCGCTCGGTCGATCGACATGCCGCGGCCGGTATCGTGCGCCGGCACGCGCGGGTTCGATGCACGAAGGTCGAATTCGACGTCGGGGAATATGGCTTTCAGTGAAACGAGGAGACCGCTGCCGATCGCGGTTGCGCGCTGCAACTGGAAGCGATCGATCGCCGCGAGCAGGTCCTCGCGATTTCCGGTCGGCGCCTGCACGACAGCGGCGGTGCCGCCAAACGAGACGATCCCGATCCGCACATTGCTCGGCTGGTCGTTGATGAAAGTGCGCGCCGCTTCCTGCGCCGCGGCGAGCCGTGTCGGCTTCACGTCCACTGCGCGCATGCTGCCGGACACGTCCATTGCCAGAATGATCAGCTCATGCTGCGTGGGCAGCGTGACGATCGCCGTCGGTCGCGCCATCGCGGCGATCATCAGCGTGAGTCCGATCAGGAACAGGACTGGCGGTATGTGGCGCCGGACGCGCTGCCCGACGCCGACCGCGTCCCTGACCATCGACAGGCTCGCGTAGCGCAGCGCCAGCTTGTTCTTGCGGCGCAGCGCGAGCACGTACAGCCCGATCAGGACGGGCACGAGCGCCAGCAGCCAGAGGAAATCAGGCCAGAGGAACGCCATCGTGCGGCTCCGCGCGGAGCATTACGGCGCCTGCCGCGAGGCGGCTGCGGCGCTTGCGCAGGTCGGCGAACCGCATGATCGCATCGGCGAGATCGTCGTTTGTCGATAGCTCGAGCGCATCGACGCCGGCATCGCGGAACCCGGCGCGCAAACGTGCCTCACGTTCCTCGGTGACCTGCATGAAGCGCCTGCGAAAGCCGCGGTCGTGCGTGTCGACGAAGACCTGCTCGCCGGTTTCGGCATCCTGCATCGTGAGGAGGCCCAGGTCGGGCAGTTCATGCTCCAGCGGATCGTAGAGCCGCACGGCGATCACTTCGTGTCGTTGCGCGAGCTGCGCGAGCGCTTCGGTCCACGGCGCGGTGCTGAAGAAATCCGAGACGACGAATACGAGCGAGCGTCGCGAGATCACGGGAAACGCCGCGCGCAGGAAATCGTGCAGGTTGGTCGCCGACGACTGCGTCGCCGGCGGCCGGTGCAGCATGCGATGCAGGATATGGAGCACGTGACGGCGCCCGCTGCCCGCCGGCACGACGGTGTCCATAGTCTCGCCGTACAGCGCTGCCCCGACGCGATTGCCATGACGCGTCAGGATTCGCGCGAGCACGGTGACGAAGTCGATCGAGACGCTGCGTTTTCGCACCTCGCCGGAACCGAAATCGATCGATGGGCTCACGTCGAGCAGGAACCACGCGGTGACGTCGCGATCCTCGTTGTACTCACGCACGTAGGGCGTTTGCAGCCGCGCCGTCACGTTCCAGTCGATGTGGCGGACGTCGTCGTGATACTGGTATTCGCGGAGATCCGCGAGGTCGAGTCCGAAACCGCGAAAGAGCGTCCGATAATCCCCGTGCAGCAGGCCGTCGAGGCGCCGCAGCACCGTCCACTCGAGCCGGCGCAACGCGCTCTCGGCACTGCGCGCCGAGTCGAGCGGCACGACGTTGGTCAATGGATCTCCACGCCTGAAATCGGGGTCAGAGATGTATTTCCGGACACATTCATCGGATTCACCAAACCCGCGCGTGGAAATACATCTCTGACCCCGATTTCAGACGGACCACGATTTCAGCCGTGAGCATGGCGAAACGCTCACGACTGCGCGGCGAACTTGACATGCGATTCGAGCGGCTTCTCGGGCGGAGCGATGCGCTTCATGATCTTCTTCACGAGGTCGTCCGGGGTGAGTCCGTCTGCCAGCGCTTCATACGAGAGCACCAGACGATGGCGCAGCACGTCGGGTGCGAGATCGCTGACGTCATCCGGCAGCACGTAATCGCGTCCGCGCAGGTACGCGAGCGCACGCGCGCCTTCGATCAGGCAGATCGACGCGCGGGGACTCGCGCCGAACGTGACGTACTTCCCGAATTCCGCGACACCGTAGCGGTCGGGGTAGCGCGTCGCGGCGGCGAGTCGAACCGCGTATTGAATCAGCGACGGATCGACGTAGCCGCTGCGGCACTGGCGCTGGAGCGCTGCGAGCTGGTCGGTGCTCGCGACCGTCGACACGTCGACCGCACGGCCGGTGACGCGCTCGACAATGACGAACTCCTCCTCCTCGCTCGGATAGCCGACGAGCACTTTCATCATGAATCGATCGACCTGCGCTTCGGGCAGCGGGTACGTGCCCTCGGTCTCGATCGGATTCTGTGTCGCCATCACGAGGAACGGTGTCGGCACCATGTGCGTGTGTCCGGCGATCGTGACCTGGTATTCCTGCATAACCTCGAGTAGCGCGCTTTGCACTTTGGCGGGTGCGCGATTGATTTCGTCGGCGAGCAGGAGATTGGTGAAGACCGGGCCGAGCGACGTCGAGAACTCGCCGGTTTTCTGGTTGTAGATCCGCGTGCCGACCAGGTCGGCCGGGACCAGGTCCGGCGTGAACTGGATGCGGCGAAACGAGCCGCGAATCACTTTTGCCAGCGTTTTGACGGTGAGCGTCTTCGCGAGCCCAGGCACGCCTTCGACGAGCAGGTGACCCTGTGCGAGGATCGCGACGAGCACGCGTTCGAGGAAGTGGTCCTGGCCGACGACCACTTTCTTCACTTCATACAGAATGCGCTGCATCAGCGACGCAATATCGCCGCCGTTTTCCCGGTTTTCCATACGCTCCCTGACGCTGATTGAGTGTGAACAGGCCTTAAGTACGCCAACCCATGAGTTTCGTTATGTTCGACGCGCCCCGCATCGTCGATTGCCTTGTCGCTCATCCTCGCCATGGCGATGGCTATGGCTGCCGTTCGCTTCGCGCACTCGGCGCGCGGATACGCGTCTTGGCATGTACGCAAACTTATGGGTTGGCATACTAGAAGGGGGAGAGCCCGACGGCCGCCGCGGCGTTCTCGATCGGAACGGCGAAGCCGATGCCGATGAATACCCGTTGATTGTTCGGATTGAGAATGCCGGTGACGATGCCGACCACGGCCCCGTCCATCGTCACCAGCGGGCCACCGGAGTTTCCGGGATTGGCCGCTGCGTCGAACTGGATCAGATTGGTAAGCAGGCGCTTACCCTCCGGCGAGCGGTACTCGCGCCGCAATCCCGAGACGACGCCGGACGTCACGGACGGACCGATGCCGAACGGAAATCCGACGGTGATCACTTCGTCGCCGAGCACCAGATCCTTGGTCGAGCGGAGCGTGGCAGCCTGCAGGTCGTCGGGGATCGTCTTGGCCTGCAGCACGGCAAGATCGTTTTCCGGTTGCGTCGCGATCACCGTCGCTTCCGATTCGCTACCATCGGCGAACACGACGCCTACCTTTTTCGCCGCCGCGACGACGTGCAGGTTGGTCAGGATAATGCCCTTGTCGACGATGACGACGCCGGTGCCCACTCCGGCTTCGCTGTCTTCGCTCTCGCCGGGCTCGCGCTCGAATTCGCGCACGCGGACGACCGAGCCGCGGATCGCCTCGTATGCGCGGGCAGCCTGCGAAGGCAGCACCTTCGTGTCGGCCGTGTGCATGACGGCGGAGTCGATGTCGTCCTGCGTGAGCGCGCGTGCGGTCGGCTGCAGGGAGTCATAGCCGTAGACGATGCCGAGCGCCATCAGCACGCCGGCGAGGAGCGAGAACAATGCGTTGTGACGGCGAAAGAAGTTACCGAAGCGTGCACGGCGGCTGAGCCGAGGGGCGGCAGCGTCGTTCGGCGAAACTGGCGCGGACGTGTCGGGCGTTGCCGGCGGGCCGGATGCCGGCTGCGGCGCAGCGTTGGTCCGCGGCGGATTCGCACCCGCTTGCGCACGGTTGGAACTGCTGTAAAGCGAAGCGCGCCGCATGAAGAGGGACTCAGGCCTTTGCTGATGACAACTTCGCGCGTGAAGGATTCACTGCCCTTGCCCCGTGCCGCCGAAAAATTTCGGTTTCGCTTCGCCTCGGGGCAACACGCCGCGCGCCTGCAAGGGTCGGCCGTGACGCCGGCGATGGCGGTGACGTCCTTCGAAGTAGCCGAAGCAGGTCAGCACTGTCGCCAGCGAGAACGCGATGGCGAGCGGCGACACGAGGAACGTCGCGAGCCAGTTCCACGTGCCGCCCGGGTCGAGCAGGCTTACGCAGGTATAGACGGAAAGCGACGATACGACCGCGGCCGCGAGCGATGCGCGCGTCGTGTCGCGGAACAGCAACGCCGCGGCGGCGCCGACCAGCACCGGCAATACGATCAGGACCGCAAGCGGTTCCATGGCAAGCGTCGTTCGAGAGCGTCAGAGGCCTCGCTCGTCAAATACTACTCCGCCGCGCGCCGATGTCCACGGGGCGCGCAGTGCGCGGCGGATCAGGCTACGAGCTTCTTGTCCAGCGTGATCGTCGCGTTCAACACCTTCGAGACGGGACAGCCCGACTTCGCATTCTCGGCCGCTGTCTCGAATGCCTGCTGGCTCGCACCGGGGATGCGGGCGGTGAGGTCGAGGTGCACGGCCGTGATCGTGAAGCCGCCGGCCGATTTTTCGATCGTGACCGTCGCCTTGGTCTGGATGCTCTGCGCGACGAGGCCCGCTTCGCCGAGCTGCCCGGACAGCGCCATCGAGAAGCAACCGGCGTGCGCGGCGGCGATCAGTTCCTCGGGATTGGTCCCCTTCCCGTTCTCGAAGCGCGTCGCGAACGAGTATTGAGAGTTCGACAGCACGCCGCTGTCGGTCGAGATCGTGCCCTTGCCGGTCTTGATATCGCCGTTCCACATTGCCGATGCGCTGCGTTTCATCATGCCCCCGATTGATCGATGGTTGGCCCGGCTGGGAGAGGTCGCCGGCCGACGAGGTAATCCACGCCGGCCGGCCCGACCGCTTCCGCATGGCGGTGCCCGGCCGGTAGCACGAAGATATCGCCTTCGCGATACGCGTACTCGACCCCTTCGACCGTCAATGTGATCTCGCCGTTCAGCACCAGTGCGCGAACGTCGAACGGATGCGCGTGCTCGCCGACCATCGCTCCGGGCGGCATCGTGTTGCGATGCACGTCGAAGCCGTCGCGGCGCAGCGCGAATTCGAAATGTGCGTCCTTCATGCAGTCCTCCCACTGAGTGCCTGCGTGCTACGATGCCGCGCGTGCGCCTGCGCAGGTCCGGGAATATCGCCCGTCGCCGGATGTTGACAGACGGCCGCAGGGCTTGGCAACCGCTGATCAACCGA
>JALYSS010000148.1 GCA_030854685.1 Pseudomonadota bacterium
GTGCGTGTCCTGCGCCATCGCATGGCGCAGGCCGGCGTTAAGCCCCGGTGCAAGGCCCAAACCCCCGACCAGACCCGCGGCCTCGTCAGTCAGGATGTCACCGTAGAGGTTAGTGGTTACCAGCACATCGTATTGCTGGGGGTTCATCACGAGCCGCAGTGCGCAGGTGTCGACGATCACTTCCTCGAACTCGATCGCGGGGTAACGCGCGGCGACCTTGCGGCACTCCGCGGCGAACAACCCGTCGCCCATCCGGTAGACCGTATTCTTGTGCACCGCCGATACTTTCCGGCGCGGCCGGTTCGCGGCAGCTTCGAATGCAGCTTCGGCGATCAACCGACTCTTGTATCGCGTCGTGACGCAAATGCCGATCGCCATGTCTTCGGTCGGCTGGAACTCGCCGTAGCCCGCAAACATGTTCCCATCGACCTTGAACCCCTCGGTGGTCTCCCGCAGGAACAGCATGTCCACGTCCTTGTGCAGCGACGGAATGCCGGGATAGGACTTGAACGGCTTGTAGTTCGCGAAGAATTGAAAGTGCTTGCGCAGGATCGGATGCACATTGACCCACGTCGGATCGTCCCGTGGATATTCGCGATGTCCAATCGGCCCGAGCACCCAGCCATGGAGCGTCTCCAGCGTTTCCACCGTGCCGGGCGGGAGCGTGTGTCCGAGTTCGTCGTGGGCACGCCGGGCTATCGGCACCGCGACCCAGTCAATCGCGAGATCGACCCTCGAAGCTGCGGCCTTCATCACTTTGACGCACTCGGGTACGACCTCCCGTCCGATGTCGTCGCCTTCCAGTATGCCGAGCTTGAACATTGACTTGCCCTGGTCTGCTTCAGTCGGTCTTGATCCCCAGCGTCTTGATGATTTTTGCCCACTTCGACACGTCACCATGAACAATGTCGGTGAACTGCTGTCGCGTGAGTCGCTGAACTTCGAGACCCTGCTGTCCGAGCTTGCGTGAGATCTCCGGGTCAGCCAGTATCTCGTTGATGGTGTCGTGCAATTTGTCAAGAACCGCGGGCGGTGTTCCGGCCGGTGCAAAGACGCCATACCAGGGCTGGTAGTCGAACCCCTTCACTCCCGCCTCATCGAGCGTCGGCAGATCGGGCAGTGCTGCGGACCGGTGATTTCCGGAAGTCGCGATAGCGCGCATCTTGCCGGAAGCGATGTAGGGCATGACGGCAGGAATAGTTGCGAGAATCACCTGGATCTGGCCGCTGATGAGATCGATTATCGCGGGACCGTTGCCCTTGTACGGCACGTGCTGCAGTTTCACTCCCGTCGCTGATTCAAGCAGCGCCATCGCGAGATGCCCCGCACTTCCGACGCCGCCCGAGCCGTAATCGATGCTGCCGGGCTTGGCGCGCGCAAGTGCCAGGAATTCCGGAACCGTCTTTGCCGGAAAGCTGTTCGTCACGACCAGAACGTTCGGAGTCGCGCCGACATAGGCGACCGGGACGACGTCGCGAAGCGTGTCGTAGGTCAGATGCTCGTAGAGCGACGCATTGAAGGCGAGGCCCATGTGGTTCACGAGCAGCGTATAGCCATCCGGTGCGGCATGCGCGAGCATGGCAGTACCAATTGTTCCTCCGGCGCCACCGCGGTTTTCCACGATGAAGGTCTGGCCCAGATCGACGCCAAGCTTCTGCCCGATGGTGCGGGCAATGATGTCCACCGTGCCGCCTGCCGGAAATGGCACGAGGAGCGTGACCGGTCTGGTCGGCCAGTCGGTTTGCGCGGCGAGCAAAGGACCCGCCAGAAGAAGGCCGGCAAGCATCGCGAACAGGCGACTACGCAGCATGAGCATTCCTCGTTCTAGAAACGGAAACGTTGAACTTTCTCTTCGTCGAGTTCGACGCCCAACCCCGGTCCCGCGGGCAGCGCCAACTCGCCAGAGCTCAGATCCAGCTTTTGGGTGACGATATCGTTCGCAGTCTTCAGCGGTCCCACGCATTCCAGACCGGACAGCACGCCTCGGCTCGTCGCGGCCAACATGATTTCGGCGACCGTATTGATACCGAGGCCGAAGCCATGGCCTATGACGACGCCAAGCTGTGCGGCAGTTGCCGTTTCTACCATGCGGCGGCACTTCAGGAATCCACCCTGCTTCATCACCTTTAGCTTCACGATGTCGGCGGCACCGGCCCGGATGATGGCGACGAGGCTCGCGTGATCGGTGATCGACTCGTCCGCCATCACGGGAATGCCGATGCCTTCGCGCACCTTCACGAGTCCGGCAAGGTCATGCGCTGCAACCGGCTGCTCGAACAACTGCACGTCGAACGGCTCCAGCAGTTTGCCGAGCGCGATGGCATCCGCGACGCCATAACCGGCATTCGCATCCACGCGCAGGCGCATTGTCGGCCCCACCGCGTCGCGTACCGCCTTCACTCGCTCACGATCTGCGGCGATGTCGGCACCAACCTTGATCTTTGCAGAACGAAACCCGCGATCGAACCATTTGCGCGCTTCCACAGCCGCTTCCGCCGGGGAGAGAATGCCGATCCATGCGTTGAATTGCAGTCGGTCGACCACGGCGCCACCCAGGTACTGGTGGACAGGAATCCCCAGTCGGCGTGACGTCATGTCCACGCAGGCCATCTCGATTGCCGCCTTGGCGTCGAGAAATCCGGGCAGCGCGTCGTCCATCGCCTCGACAACCCGATGCGGATTGCCCGCGTCGAGACCCTGCACCACAACCGACAGACATTCGCGCAGAGCGGCAAGCGACTGGTCGATCGACTCCAGCGAATAGCCCGGCGACGGATCGATGTTGCCGAGACCGATCGAGCCGTCGTTCGCGGTGAGGCGAACGATGACGCTTTTCTGCGTCGTCTTGGTGACATAGGCGTTGCGGAATCCGGAACCGATCAGCGGCACCGCAACACCAATGATCTCGACGACCTCGATGGGCAGCGTCAGTCCCATCGGCGTGGATCGGCGCGCGGCCGGAAGACGGGCCGGAAAGATTGGAGGGGCCAAAGCTTGGGCATGACGAATCCTCAGCTTCCGGCAAACGAGACGAGCTCTTGCATGTACGCGTCGATGAATCCCGTGAACACCTTGCCTTCCCGGAACGCAGGATGATTGATGGTTGCCATCAGGAATGGAACATTCGTCGCCAATCCCTCGATCGAAGTCGCGGCCAGCGCGGCAAGCATCCTGTCAATGGCCGCACCGCGAGTCGCTGCACGGCAAATGACCTTGGCAATCATGGGATCGTAGAAGACGGTGATTCGGTCGCCGGTGCGAAATCCTGTTTCGATTCTTACGCCCTCTTCCCGTGCAGGCAGCTCGAAGCGCGCGAGCGTTCCGGGTGAGGGCCGGAAATTCTTCGCCGGATTTTCCGCGTAAATACGGCATTCGATGGCGTGACCCCGATGCCTGACATCACGCTGCTCGACGGGCGCAAGCGTTCCTTGCGCGAGCTCGATCTGCATCGCGACCAGGTCGAGACCCGTTGTCATCTCGGTGACCGGATGTTCGACCTGGATCCGCGTATTCATTTCCAGGAAATAGAAATCGAAGGTCTCGGCGTCGACGATGAATTCGATCGTGCCCGCTCCGCGGTAGCGCTGGTGATGACATAAGGCGGATGCCGCGGTCGACATTTGCTTGCGAACGACGTCCGGCAAGCCTGGGGCCGGGCTCTCTTCGACCACCTTCTGAAAACGTCGCTGTATCGAGCAGTCGCGCTCGTGGAGATCTACCGCGCGACCGTCGCCAAATCCAAATACCTGGACCTCAATATGGCGTGCCTTCGGGAGGTAACGCTCCAGGTAGATCGTGCCATCGCCGAACGATTTCTCGGCCATCGATTGCGTAGCTTCCGCGACCTCCAAAAGCTTCTCGGGATCCTCTACCCTGCGCATCCCGATGCCGCCGCCGCCGGCGGAAGCTTTTACCAACAGCGGATAGCCTATCTTGCGGGCGGCTTCGAGCAGCCCTTCCAACTCGCCACCGGCGAAGGGCCGGCTGCCTGGCAGCACAGGAAGACCGGCGGCCTCCGCGATCGTGCGCGCCTTGTCCTTTTCGCCCATGTCGGCGATTGTTTCGGGCAACGGTCCAATCCAGATCAGGCCCGAATCGATGACGGCCTGCGCAAAACGCGCATTCTCTGCGAGAAAGCCATAGCCGGGATGCACGGCGTCGGCGCCGCTCGACGCTGCCGCTTCCAGAATCCTGTCGCTTCGCAGATAGCTCTCCCGAGCCGGCGCAGCTCCGACGCAATGCGCCTCGTCGGCCATTGCGACGTGCAAGGCGTGCGCATCTGCCTCGGAGTAAATCGCGACGGTTGCCAAACCCAGCGCGCGACAGCTTCGGATGATGCGGCACGCGATTTCCGCGCGGTTGGCGATGAGAATCTTGTTCAAGCGTTTGCTAAGCCTCGATGCGCGCCACGACCATTCCCTCGGCGACGGTATCGCCCTCTTTCACGAGGAGATCCTTCACGACGCCGTCCTCCGGTGCCGTCACCGGTATTTCCATTTTCATCGACTCCAGGATCAGAATCGGCTCGTCCTCGCCGACCGCGTCTCCGATCGCCTTCACGATCTTCCAGACATTTCCCGCAATGTCCGTCCTGACGTCGATGATCGCCATGTGCGTCGTCCGATTCAAATGTCCACGGCATCGAGCGATGGCTTCGGATCGGCCGCGCCAACCCGGAAGCGTTCTTCCCATCCTGCAGCGGCCAATCGCTGTTCCATTACGCTCACGGCCTGCAATGCGCCTGCGGCATCGGACAGTTCGGCGTACACCGGGATGCCGACACTCAGTGCTTTTTGCTGGTAGTGGCGCTTGCGCTCGTCGAGCTCCGGAGAACCATCGACGCGCAGTACCAGCAGGAAATGCGCCTGCCCCGGATAACGGTGTTGCATCTGGAGGGCTGCGTCGATCAGGGTGCCCACCGGATCGACGTCACCGCGACCGACGAATGCGGCAAGGTTGAGATGCATGACGACGGCACCCGGACGCGCCGATTGGTAAACGATGTCCAGGATCGTATTGGCGATTCGTCCTTGCTGCTCGAGCAGCGTGCCCACCGGCGCATCGATCGGATTGGCAATGCTCGTCCCGGGTGGCAGCTTGAGCGCTTCGAGCCTGTTCCTGGTGCTGGCGTCGAACGGAATGATCGCGAGGCCGCGCGCGGCAAAATAGTCCGTGGCGAGAACGCCGGTACCGCCGCCATTGCCGAACAGTACGACCTGCTGCAAGGGCTTGCGCGGATGCAATTCGAGCAACTGAAAGGCGAGCACGGCATCCAGAAACTGGTCGAGCGTTTCGACCAGGACGCAGGCAGTCTGTTTGGCGACAGCCTCCCAGACGCGGTCGTCGCTGGCGAGTGCGCCGGTATGCGATGCCGCTGCTGCCCGTCCATGGATGGATCGACCGCCGCGCAGAATCACCACCGGCTTGCCCGCTCGAGCGGAGCGCAGCAGATCGAAGAATCGCCGACCTTCCTTGATGTCTTCCAGGTACAGGCCAATGACTTTTGTCTGCGGATCGGCGAAGTAGAATTCGAGCAGATCGACCGGCCCGACGTCAGCACTGTTGCCGAGGGTGACGAGGCCGCTGAAGCGCACACCGCGCCACTGTCCGCGCTTGATGATGTCCGTCCCCAGGCCGCCGCTTTGCGATACGACGCCCACGACGCCTGCTTCCTTGGGAGCGTCGACCGGGAACGTTACGCCCCCGCGCGGAGAATACAAGCCAAGACAGTTCGGGCCAAGCACGCGGCAACCGCCCGCGTGCGCTTTCGCCACCAGCTCGGTCTGTAACGCCGTTCCTTCGGTCACTTCGCCGAACCCGCTGGAGATCACCTGCGCAAAGCGCACCCTGCCGTTCGCGTGCAGCAACGCATCGCCAATGTGCTGCGCGCCGATGGCGACGTAGGCGTAATCAACGGGTCGAGGCGTCTGGGCCAAACTCTTGCAGCAAGGCAGGCCTTCGACCTCGCTCGCCTTCGGATGAATGGGATAAAGCGCGCCGGCGTAACCAAATGCCTTCATTCGCCGGATGAACGTGTTGGCGATATTCGAGCTCGAAGTGGATGCGCCGACGACTGCCACCGTTTGCGGCTCGAACAATGGCCTGAACCGTTGCTGCACGGGCAGGTTTTCGTAGGGCGGCGCAACGCTTTGCGGCGTTACACGGGAACGCTTCGTGATAATGAATCGGGCATCGGCCGCAATGGCCCCGGTTGCGGTAACGATGAGCGGATTGATATCCAGCTCGGCGATTTCGCCATCCAGCGTCATCAGCAGTCCGTCTTCGCCTGCGATCTTCAGCAGCGTGCGGACGATCGCCTCCTTGTTGCAAGCTGCTTGTCCGCGAGCCCCTTCGAGCAGCGCCGAACCGCGCAACTCGGCAAGCATGGCGCGCGCATCGTCTTCGGTGATCGGACACACACGAAACGCGACATCCTGCAATATCTCGACGAAGATGCCGCCGAGGCCCACCATGATCATCGGCCCGAAGTGCGGGTCGAGGATGCCGCCCACGACGACCTCGACACCCGGCCCAGCCATTTCCTCGACGAGATAACCGTCGATTCGACCATCGCGTATCCCGGCGCGCGTGGCCATGGTCGCGATCGCGTCGCATACGGCGCTCGCGTCCGAGAGGCCCAACGCTACGCCGCCGACGTCGCTCTTATGCAGAATGTCGGGCGACATGACCTTGACGGCGAACGGCGCCGTCAATTGCGTGATGATCGATGTCACGTCTTCTTTCGCACGCGCGACCGTGAACCGCGGAACCGCTACGTCGAATGCCGCCAGAAGCCGCTTGCCGTCGGCTTCGTCCAGTGAGTACCGCCGCGCGGCGCGTGCCCGGTCGATCAGCATCTGGGCATTCAAGGCGCGTTTCATCAATAGCTCGTTGGCCAGTTCTGCATCCGGTGCTTGCCGATACCGGCGCCCTTTCGCGATTGGTACACGTCGAGCATTCGAATCAGGTAGTCCCTTGTCTCCTGCGGCTTGACGATGTTCTGGAGCGAAAAAATGGTGGCCATGTCCCATGGCTCGACACTTTGCTGAATTTCGTCGAGCGCTGCCTCGAAACCTTCGTCGCCCGGCGACAAGCCATGAACAATGGTGGCCGCGAAACTCGGGTCCATGAAGCTGACTTCGGCCGTGGGCCATGCGATCATTTCGTCGTTGTGGCGGCCGCCGCCCATCGCGACGTACGCGCGGCCATACGCTTTACGCACGATGACCGTGATGCTCGGTACGGTGACAAGGGAGGTGCAATTCATGAGATTCATGATCCATCCCGGCGCGCCCTTGCGCTCGGCTTCCTTGCCGACCAGAAAGCCGGGAGTGTCGAGAAAACGGACGATGGGGATATTGAAGCTGTCGCAAAGAACCTGGAAGTCGATGATCTTGCGACACGCTTCCGCCGACAGCGCGCCACCGCCTGCGATCGGATTGTTGGCGATGATCCCGACCGTCCTGCCATGCAAGCGGGCCAGCGCCGTTATCGCCGACTTGCCAAAGCGTGACTTCAGCTCGAATACGCTTCCCTTGTCGGCAATCGTCTCGACGATCGCGCGCATGTTGTAAACCTGCGTGCGCTTCTCCGGCAGTATGTCGAGAATTGCATTCTGATCGAGCGCGGCCTCTGTGGGCACGTCGCGTTGCGGCGGCAGTTCCATGTTGTGCGCCGGCATGTACGATAGAAACGCGCGGATCTCCCGCATGGCGTCGGCATCCGTCTCGGTGAAGCGGTCGATCAGGCCCGTGTACTCCGCGTGCAAGCGCCATCCTCCCAGCTCCTCCAGCTCGACTTTCTCTCCGATGGCCATCGAGACCAGGCGCGGACTCGATACCGACATGATCGAACCCTTGCGCATCACCGCGAAATCGGAGCAGCAACAAAGCCATGCCGACGAGCCGAAGGACGTGTCGAGCGCTGCAGCCACCCAAGGCGTTTCCCGAGTGCGCTGGAACTGCGTCGGGTCGTTACCGAGGAGCAGGCCCATGCCGCGCGAACCCATTGCATCCGGCAGGCGCGCTCCGGTGGATTCACCGATGTGGACGAACGGCATGCCTTTCGCGGTGGCCGTGCGCCTGACGTGCCCGAGCTTCTTCGAATTCGTGGCGCTGGTCGACGCGCCCGCAACCGTGAAGTCATTCACGGCGACGCCAACATACCGGCCCTCGATCCTGGCGAAGCCCGCGATCTTTCCGTCCCGCGGCGTTCGTTGCTCGTCGTCCCTGGAGACCCCCGATGCGCCGAGAAGGCCGGTCTCGATGAACGATCCGGGATCGACCAGCAATTCCAGGCGCTCCTGTGCGTTAAGCTGACCGCGCGCCTTGCGTCTGGCAAGCTTTTCCGCCCCGCCCATCCGACGCGCATCGCGACGGCGACGATCCAGTTCCGACAGGATTTGCTCATGACGCATGCACACGCACTCCCGCGCTTCGGCCATTGGCCACAGCGTAGCAAGCGGAAGATGACGCTGTAAATGATAGTCTGGCGGGATAGCGCGATGCCTATCCGGCATCTTGCGGCATGGCGACGGAACAACCTTTGGCAGAACGAAGCTTGCAGCGCCGGCACATCGAAGCGGTGGTCGCAGTAGGCCGTTTGCAGTCGGTGCATGGCGCTGCGCGAGCACTTGGATGCGCTCAGCCCGCCGTATCCCGGTTGATCACCGAGGCCGAGGCGCTGGTCGCCATGAAGCTCTTCGATCGAACGAGCCAAGGCAGCCGTCTCACCGCGGAAGGGATAGCGTTCCTCGACCGCGCGCAGTTCGTCCTGCGCGCGTTACAGCGATTGAGCGAAAAGGGCGCAGCTCGTCTTCCCGTCATCGAGCTTGGCTGTATTCCGCGAGCGATGCACAGCTTGATGCCTGGCGTCCTCGAGCGCCTGCAAACGAAGGACGCACCGCAATTTCGCCTGCAGGTGACCGAAGGTAGCTCGAACGCGATCATCGAAGCGACGTCGCGCGCGGCGTTGGACTTTGCCATCGCGCGACATGAACTCGGCAGTCCGCGCATCCCGCGACGGTTCGTACTGGACCACTTGTACAACGAACGAATCGTCGTGATCTGCGGAGTCGACAACGCCGCTATTCCTGAAACGCCCGTGAGGCTCGACAGTCTGGCCAAGCGGTCGTGGGTTCTGCCCATTCGCGAGACCGCCTCCCGCGCGACATTCGATCGCGTCTTGCTGGAGGAAGGCATGGCACCGATCGTCCCGGTGATCGAGGTACGATCGTTCGAGTCGAACCTCGCCTTGGTCGCGGGCACGCGCTTCATGTCCATTGCGCCCGAATCCATCGCCCGTCGTCATGCGGCATTCAAAGCCGTACGAATCGTGCGGTTGCGCAAGGCGTTACCGGCAAGCCCGGTCGTCCTGATCTACGACCGCAGCGCCCGCGACGATGCAATTCTGGAAGGGTTTCGGCGCACCGTGCTCGCGGTTGCAGGACAGACGCGCAGAATGCTCGCAAATGGTCATCAATCGGCGCAGTGACCCTTCCGGGTTCGTTCGTCGGATTCCCGTGCATCAACGGAACCGCGGTATCGCAATCGCGCTCGAACCGTGGTCAGGCGCGCGCCCGAGGATTTCGGTTGTCCATCCGATCGACAGGAGGAGAACCGGAACGACTCGCAGATGGGCTATGCGCCGATCGTGTCCCGTCGCGTGGTTACGACGCCTCGTGCGCAACGATTGCGCTCAGGTTGACGACGAGTCCATCTGCGCGAACACTTCTTCGGCCATGTGGAACGCGGAATTCGCCGCCGGCACGCCGGCATAGATCGCGCAATGCAGCAGCACTTCCCGGATTTCTTCGCGCGTGACGCCGTTGTTGAACGCGGCGCGCACGTGTAGTCTGAATTCTTCGGGACGGTTGAGCGCCACCATCAGGCCGACGGTCAACAAGCTTCGCGTGTGACGCGGCAACCCCGGACGCGTCCAGATCTCGCCCCACGCATACCGCGTGATCAGCGTCTGGAACTCCTCGGTGAAATCGTTGCGCTTTGCGAGCGAGCGATCGACGTGTGCGTTACCGAGCACGGCGCGTCGCACCGCAAGTCCGTTTTCGTAGCGTTCGCGTTCGTCCATGGTTGCTAGTCTCCGTGCCGGAAATCGGGGTCAGAGCCTTGATATTCGGCGTCATCTTCCGCCGAATATCAAGGC
>JALYSS010000164.1 GCA_030854685.1 Pseudomonadota bacterium
GCCGGCTGTAGCGAAGGAGTCGGGAGTCGTCCATTCTCAGGGATCAGGAATCAGGGATTCAGGTATCGGGCATCAGTATGAAGCGAGAGCGGACGCGCCGTTCCTGATCCCTGATACCCGATCTCAAATGCGGCAAGGCCCGGCGAACCGGGCCTTGCCGCATTTGAAACTGATCGCTGTTACTGCGTCTTCGCCTCGGCGGAAAGCGATTTCGCCGAGCCGATCACCGGCAAGCCCTTCAGGTGATTCATCGCCTGCTTCAACTGGAAGTCCTCGCCGGAGCCGAAGTCGAGCCGTGGCGGCAAGGCGTCGATCTGTCCGCCGGTCTTCGGGACGGCCTTGACGTCGGGCGCCGCCGCGGGCGCGCCCTTGCCGGCAGCGATCGTCGGGTTGGTCGTCGTCGTCGTGGCGCCGGGAATGTCGAGATGATGCTCGAGGTTCGCTTCCCGTATGCGATTCGGTGAATCGCGACCATCGTCGACCTGGATATCGGGCTCGATGCCTTTCGCCTGGATCGACCGGCCGGACGGCGTGTAATAGCGCGCCGTCGTGAGCTTCAACCCCGTGTTGTTGCCGAGCGGCAGGATCGTCTGCACCGAGCCCTTGCCGAACGTCTGCGCGCCAAGCACCGTCGCCCGCTTGTGATCCTGCAGGGCGCCCGCGACGATTTCCGACGCCGAGGCGGTTCCCGCGTCGACGAGCACGACCATCGGCACCGTCTTGACGCCGGCCGGCAGATCGCGCAGGTAGTCGTCACCTCGCCGCACGTAGTTCTCGCGGTTGGCGGTGAGCCGCATGTGCGCATCAGGCGTCCGGCCGTCGGTGTACACGACGAGCGCATCTTTCGGAAGGAACGCCGACGACACGGCAACCGCCTGGTTCAGCAGTCCGCCCGGATCGCTGCGGAGGTCGAGCACGAGTCCCTTCAGCGGGCCCTTCGCATACAGTTCGCGGATCGCCTTCGCGAGGTCGCTACCCGTATCTTCCTGGAACTTGCGCACGCGGATGAAGCCGTAGCCCGGCTCGAGCATTTTGGCGCGGATGCTCTTGACGTTGATTTCCTCCCGCAGCAGCGTGAACGTCAGCGGCGCGTCGATGTCCTTGCGCACGACGGTCAGCATCACCGGCGTGCCGGGCGCGCCGCGCATCATGTCGACGGCCTTCGACAGCGGCAGGCCGCGGGTGGCCGTGTCGTCGATCTTGACGATCAGGTCCCCCGATTTGATGCCGGCCTTGAATGCGGGCGTGTCCTCGATCGGCGAAACCACGCGGATCACGCCGTCCTCGACGCCAACTTCGATGCCGAGGCCGCCGAATTTGCCCTGCGTGTCGACCTGCAGCTCGTGGAAGGCTTGGGCGTCCAGGAAGTCCGAGTGCGGATCGAGGCCCCGCACCATGCCGTTGATCGCTTCGTGGATCAGCTTGTCGTCGGATACGGGCTCGACGTAATCCGTCTTGATCTTGCCGAACACCGCGGAAAGGAGCTGCAGATCCTCGTATGGGATCGGCAACCGCGTTTCGCGCTGCGCGAATACCGAGAGGTTCAGGCTCAGCAGCAAACCGAGCACTGCACCCATGCCAATCCAACCCGCCTTCTTCATGCCGTTGCGCATCGCCAGCCTCTGTTTCGTCCGCATCGACCGCCTTGTCTTGAAAGGTTTCTGCCTCCCAGATCGCGACGGAACGTCATCCAGCAAAAAGTATACGCCTGCCTCTGTGCGGAAATTCATTCTGACCGATGGAGGGTCGCTCGGAGCAGGTGACAGCGTTGATCTTTCGTTCCGGAATCCCCGCGACGACTTGGTCCATTGCATTCGGCGCCAAGTTCCGCCCGACTCGTTTCAATTCATTTCAGAAGCGGACGAGCGAGTGGCCCGTCATCTCGGGCGGCTTTTGCAAGCCCATCAGCGCCAGCAACGTCGGCGCGATGTCCTGGAGCGCACCGCCCGGCATCAGCGTGGCCAGCCGGCCGACATAGACGCACGGCACGAGGTTCAGCGTGTGCGCCGTATGCGCCTGGCCGGTCGTGTCGTCGCGCATGCGCTCGGCGTTTCCGTGGTCCGAGGTGATCACCACTTCGGCGCCATGCGCGCGTGCCGCGTCGACGACCCGTCCGATGCAAACGTCGAGCGTTTCGATCGCGCGCTTCGCTGCCTCGAAGTTTCCGGTGTGACCCACCATGTCGCTGTTCGCGTAGTTGCAGATGATCGCGTCGTAGCGCTCGCCGCCGATCGCCTCGACCAGCCGATCGGTCACTTCGGCCGCGCTCATCTCGGGTTTCTGGTCGTACGTGGCGACCTTGGGCGAAGGAACGAGGATGCGGTCCTCGCCGGGATAAGCGGCCTCGCTCCCGCCGTTGAAGAAGTACGTCACGTGCGCGTATTTCTCGGTTTCCGCGATGCGCAGTTGATGCAGGTGTAGCCGCGCCAGGTATTCGCCGAAGCTGTTCGACAGGACCTGAGGCGCAAACGCGACGGGCAACCCGTTGAACTCGTCGCCGTATCCCGTGAGGCAGACGAAGCGCGCGAGCCTCGGGACGTGCGCCCGCGCGAATCCGTTGAAGCCGGGATCGGTCAGCGCGCGGGTCAGCTGGCGCGCGCGATCGGCGCGGAAATTCATGAAGACGACGACGTCGCCGTCCCGCATTCGCGACGTCGCACCGTGCGCATCGGCAATCGCCGTCGCCTGCACGAACTCGTCGCTTTCGCCGCGCGCATACGCCGCTTCCAGCCCCGCGCGCGCGCTCGCCGCGACGTGCAGCGCGGAACCGTCGACGATCAGCCGGTAGGCGGGCGCAATCCGCTCCCAGCGCTGGTCGCGGTCCATCGCGTAATAGCGTCCGCAAAGCGACGCGATCCGCGCGTCCGGATACCGCGCGCATACGCTTTCCATGAATGCGAGCGGCGCGGCGGCGCTCCGCGGTGGCGTATCCCGGCCGTCGAGGAACGCGTGGACCGCGACGCGTGAAACGCGCGCGGATGCCGCCATTTCCACCATCGCCGCGATGTGACGCTCGTGGCTGTGCACGCCGCCCGGCGAAAGCAGGCCGAGCACGTGCAGCGTCGCGTTGCCCGCCCGAGCGGTCTCGACGGCATCGACCAGCGCCGGATTGCGCGCGAATTGCCCGTCGCGGATCGCGACGTCGATGCGCGTAAAGTCCTGGTAGACGACGCGCCCCGCGCCGATGTTGAGGTGACCGACCTCGGAATTGCCCATCTGGCCTTCGGGAAGGCCGACGCGCAGTTGCGACGCGTCGATCGTCGTATGCGGGCAGGTCGCGAGCAGCTCGCGCCAGCGCGGCGTGTCGGCGCGCGTAATGGCGTTGTCGGGCGCATCTTCGCGACAGCCGAAGCCGTCGAGGATCAGCAGCACGACCGGACACGCAGGCACGACGCCCGTCATTTGCGCGGCAGGCGAAGGCGATGGCGGAACGCGAACGTCCATGAATGGGAGACAGCGTGCGACTGACACACGGCGGCGAATGCACGTTAGGCTATCATTTTGGACTTTGCCCTCCTTTCCGACTTCGCCCTCGTTGGCCGACCTTGCCTGCATTTCCGACCTTGCCTGCATTTCCCGCCGTCGCAAGTTTCGTCGTCACGAACTGGCCGCTCGCGCTGGTATTCGTCATTTCCGGTGCGATGCTGCTGTGGCCGCTCCTGCAGCGGCGCCTGTCCCCGGCGCGCGAAATCGGGACACTCGATGCGACGCGGCTCATCAACAGCGAGGATCCGCTGGTGCTCGACGTGCGCGAGGTCAACGAGTTTGCAGGCGGACGGATGCCGAACGCGTTGCACATCCCGTTGTCCCAGTTGAAGGATCGCGGCGCCGAACTGGCGAAGTACATTGCGCGCCCGGTGATCGTCTATTGCGACCGCGGTATGCGGGGCGGTCCTGCGGTGGCAGCGCTCACCCACCTCGGTTTCACGCGCGTGCAATCGCTTCGCGGTGGATTACGCGCCTGGAAGGACGCCGGATTGCCGCTTGCGAAGTGAACGGGCCTTGAAACGATGAAGCCAGCCGTGACGATGTACACGACGGCGTATTGCGGCTATTGCCTCCGCGCCGAGCGTTTACTGGAGACGAAGGGCATTACCGACATCGTCAAGATCCGTGTCGACGAGCAACCGGAAGAGCGCATTGCAATGATGAAGCGGACAGGGCGGAGGACGGTGCCGCAGATCTACATCGGCGATCATCACGTCGGCGGGTACGACGAGCTCGCGGCACTCGACCGCGCCGGTCGGCTGAACGCGCTTCTCGCGGGGGACGCGGCTCGAGGCGCGAGCACTGCGTAGCGTAGAATCGAGCGCTTTACTTTCCACACCGGAGCTTCAACGCATGGCCGAATCGTCCGCCACGAACGCGGATTCGCAACCCGCAGCCGCGCCAGCCGGCGGCACGCCTCCTCAGCTCGCCATCGAAAAGATCTACGTCAAGGATCTGTCGCTCGAGAACCCGGGCGCGCCGCAGTCCTTTCAGATGACCGAGGCGCCGCAAATCGAGGTCGGACTGCGCACGCGCGGCGAGCAGGTCGCACCCGATGTTTATGAGTGCGTTCTGACGCTCACGGTAACCGCGCGGGCAAACGACAAGACGGTGTTCCTGATCGAGGCGGCGCAAGCGGGCATTTTCGCCATTCGCGGCGTGCCGCCGGACCAACTCCAACCCGTTCTTGCGATCCATTGTCCTGCCGTGCTGTTCCCGTACGCACGGGAGACGGTCGCGGACGCGACCATGCGTGCGGGCTTTCCTCCAGTCCACCTTGCGCCGATCAATTTCGAGGCGCTCTATCAGCAGCAACTCGCGCAGGCCGCGGCCGGCGCGCCGGCGGTCACGAACTGACGCGCGCACGCTCGCTCGTTTCCGGGAGTCGACTCACGTTCGCTTCTGCACGCGCGCTGCTCGCAGCACTCGCGCTGCCGATCGTCGCAAGCGCGTCCGATTTCCGTTCCACGCACGATCCGGCGACGGTTCTGTACGACGCGCCGTCCGCACGCGCCAAGCCGCTCTTCGTGTACGGACGCGACGTGCCGGTCGAATCGCTCGTGAGCGTCGAGGGCTGGACGAAGATCCGCGATGCGTCGGGCACGATCGGCTGGATGCAGAACAAATCGTTGTCCGACGAGCGCATGCTGATCGTGCGCGCGCCGGGCGCCGACGTTCGTGCCGCGCCGGAGGAGGCGGCTCCGGTCGTGTTCCGCGCCGACCGCGACGTGCTGCTCGAACTCGCCGAGCCGGCCGCATCGCCGAGCGCGACGGCAACGCCGGGATGGGTCAAGGTGCGCCACCGCGACGGCCAGACCGGTTACCTGCGCCTCGCGCAGGTGTTCGGATTCTGACTCGCGAAACCGAGTTGCCCGATCGATCATGACGGCGAGTGTCGCAGTGCTGGGCGGCGGGGCGTGGGGAACGGCGTTTGCGATCCACCT
>JALYSS010000186.1 GCA_030854685.1 Pseudomonadota bacterium
ACACCGAGCACGGCACCTTCAGATGCACCGGCCGCCGTCGACTTCAAGACATGCGCCGGTGATGAACGATGCTTCGTCGGACGCCAGGAACACCGCCGCCGTCGCGATATCCGTCGGCTGCGATAGACGACCGAGCGGAATTGTCGCGATGAACTGTGCTCGCTTCTGCGGCGTGTCCTCGCCCATGAAGTCGGCGAGCATTCCCGTTTCGCCGGCGACCGGATTGATGATGTTGACGCGAATGTTGTCGCGCGCAAGCTCGATCGCCATCGAACGCGACGTCACGATCGTGGCGCCTTTGCTGCCGTTGTACCAGGTGAGGCCGGGCCGCGGGCGAACGCCGGCCGTCGACGCGATCGTGATGAAGACGCCGCTGCGCTGCGCACGAAAATGCGGCACCGCGTGCTTCGCGGTCAGGTAGAGGCTCTTCACGTTGACCTGGTAGATGCGGTCGAACACCGCTTCTGACACGTCTAGCATCGGCTGGTTGCGATGCGTCGTGCCGGCGTTGTTCACGATGATGTCGAGCCTGCCGAATCCCGCGATGGCCGCCGCGACGAGTCGCGCAACGTCCGCGTCGCTGGAAACGTCGCCGGTGCAAGCCACTGCGCGCCCGCCGGAGTCCGCGATCTCGTCGACGGTGCGCGCAGCACTCGCCGCATCGAGGTCATTGACGACGACGCGCGCGCCTTCCGCGGCGAACCGGCGCGCGATGCCGGCTCCGAATCCCGATGCCGCACCGGTAACGATCGCGATCTTGTCCGCAAGTCTCATGTCGGGTGGCCGTAATCGAGGGAGTGGGAATGGTTTGACGACGCCGACATGTCGCCACCTTGGGACCTTGCTGCCAGGTGCGGCGTGAGCGCGCCCGCGATGATCTTCGCGAGCCGCCGTTGGCTGGTTTCCGACGGATGGAGCCCGTCGTCGGAAAACATGTCCGGGCGCGGCGAAAAGTGGACCGGAATGTGCATCGCATTGGGAACGCGCGCCAGCGCCTCGCGAGCCACCGCGTCGAAGCGGCGCGCGCGGTAGCCGACGATCCAGCGCAATGGCCGCCGCAGCTTGGGAAACTCCTCGAGCGGCATCAGCCCGAGGTAGCCGATCACCGCGTGTGGCGAATGCCTGCGCAAATCGCGGATCAGCTTCAGCAACTGCCGCCGGAAGCGCCCGCTGCGCTCGAGCTTCAGCACGTCATTGACGCCCACCGAGACGAGGATCACGTCGAACGGCTGCGCGGGCAGCTGCGGCACGACCTCGCGCCGTACGCGACGCGCGCCCGCGCCGATCGTCCCGGACGCGTGCCAGTTGATCTCGCGCGACAGGCGCCCGGACATGAAGCGCGCGACATGCACGACCGTCGAACGCTCGATGCGCCGCGCGCCGACGCCGGCGATGATCGAATCGCCGATCGCGAGAAAACGCAGCGGCTCGCCGCGCCCGATCTTGCCGTCGGGGCGCCCGGCGGCGGGCACGAGTGTCAGCGCATGACGGCGAAGCGCGAACGCCTGCGAGAGCAGCACCGGGAACAGCGCATAGACAACGACGCGGCCAACGAGCTTGTGCCCGAGCTCGCCGAGTGTGCGCGGCCGCTCGGCGGTTACGTCAGCCATGTCGCAGGACGACGGTCTTCAGCGTCGTGAATCCGTACAGCGCCTCGAAGCCCTTTTCGCGACCATAGCCGGAATGCTTGACGCCTCCGAACGGCAACTCGACGCCACCACCCGCCCCGTAGTTGTTGATGAAAACCTGCCCGCTGTGCACGGTGCGCGCCATCCGCAGTTGTCGCGCGCCGTCGCGCGTCCATACGCCTGCGGCGAGTCCGAAGTCCGTTGCATTTGCAAGCGCGACCGCATCCGCTTCGTCGTCGAAAGGCATGGCGGCCAGCACCGGGCCGAATACTTCGTCGCACGCGAGACGGTTGGTTGCGGGAACGTCACGCAGCAGTGTCGGCGCGACGTAGTAGCCGCCGGCCGGCGCGTCGGGTGCTATCTGCCCCGCCGCGACCGTCGCAATGCCGCTGCGCTTCGCGTCGTCAAGAAAGCCGCGCACGCGCGCAAGCTGCGACGCGCGAATCAGCGGCCCGCAATCGTGATCGGCCAATGCGGGCCCGGCGACAAGTCCTGCGAAGCGCTCGGCGAGGCGTTCGAGCAGCGCATCGTAGAGGGAGCGTTCGACGAGAAGGCGCGACCCGGCGCTGCACGTCTGTCCCGCGTTTTGCACGATCGCGTTGACGATTGCGGGCAACGCGGCGTCGAGATCGGCATCCGCGAACACGATCTGCGGTGATTTGCCGCCGAGTTCGAGCGTTACCGGGCAATGGCGTTTCGCCGCCGACGCCGCGACTTCGGCGCCCGTTGCCGGTGATCCGGTGAACGAAACATGCTGAATGCCATCGTGCGCGACGAGTGCAGCACCCGCCTCGGCACCGAGGCCCGTCACGATGTTGAGTGCCCCTTCAGGCAAACCCGCCGCGGCCGCAAGCTCGGCCACGCGCAACAGCGACACGCACGCATCCTCGGCGGGCTTGACGACGCACGCGTTACCGGCAGCCAGTGCGCCGCCAACCGAACGTCCGAAGATCTGCAGTGGATAGTTCCACGGGATGACGTGGCCGGTGACACCGTGCGGTTCGCGCCATGTAAGCACCGTATAGCCTTCGGCGTACGGAATCGTCGCACCGTGAAGCTTGTCCGGTGCGCCGGCGTAGAACTCGAAATAGCGTGAACACGCGGCGGCGTCGGCGCGTGCCTGCGACAACGGCTTCCCGCAATCGCGCGCTTCCAGCAAAGCCAGTTCGTCGGCGTGATCGGAGATCGCGCGCGCGACGGCCGCGAGCCGTCGCCCACGCTCCGCAGGCGCGAGCCTGCCCCAGGTCGCGTCGCGCGCGCGCCCGGCCGCTCGTACGGCGGAATCGATGTCGGCAACGCTGCCGCGCGCGATCGCCGCGAATGGCGAACCATCGGAAGGATCGATCATCGGCAACGTCGCGCCATCGCTCGCAGCGACAAAGCGATTCCCGATGAAATGTTGCGCCGGTACGCCGACGGCGGGCCAGCGACGGTCTGGAGCGTTCATGGGTTGAATCCTGCTTTCGGCCCGAGGGTTCGCGAAAATCAATGCATCCGCGCCGAACACTGTAACAAAACGCTACGTCGCAGCGCCGCGGTCAACGGGACGGCGCGAGGCGGCGTTGATCGTCGTGTCCCCCGCGAGCGAAACTCGATGGTACGCGGATGTCACATTTTGCCCGATTCAGGAGGCTTGTCATGCTACGTCGCACCACGCACATCGCGCTCGGAACGGCCCTGGTGGCCGCAGCGGCAACCTTCGCGCCCGTGGCGCACGCAGATCGCATCGGCTTCAATGTGTCGATCGGCGGACCCGGCTATGGCGTTTCGTTCGGCAACGCGCCGTACTGGAGTCACCAGCACCATTACCGGCCCGCATGGCGTCCCGTGTACGTCGCCCCGCCGGTCGTCTATGCACGACCCCGGGTGGTGTATGTCGCCCCGCCGGTGCGCGTCGTATATCGCGCTTCGTACCTCCGGTATCCGGTCGTCGTCCGCAGGCCGGTGTATTACCGCTGAGCGCGTACGCCAACCCATAAGTTGGCGTACTAGCCGCGATAGCGGATCCGGTAGATCGCGCCGGCGGCGTCGTCCGAGATCAGCAGCGACCCATCGGGCGCAACGGCCACGTCGGCGGGCCGGCCCCACGCGCGCTCACCCTGCAGCCACCCTTCCGCGAACGGTTCGTAGGCAACCGGTTTCCGGTTCGCATCGAGCTTCACGAAGGTCACCCGGTAACCGACTTTTGAGCTCCGGTTCCATGAGCCGTGCTCGGCAATGAAAATCCCGCCGCGATACGCCGGCGGGAATTGCGTGCCCGTATAGAACCGCATGCCGAGCGAGGCGACGTGCGCGCCGAGGCGCTGCGCAGGCGGCACGAACTCGCTGCAGGGTTTCTCGCGCCCGAATTCCGGATCCGGGATCGTGCCCGCATGACAGTAGGGAAAGCCGAAATCGAGTCCGGTCTTCGGCGCGTGATTGAGCGTATCGGGGGGAATGTCGTCGCCCATGTTGTCGCGGCCGTTGTTCGTGAACCACAGTTCGTGCGTGGCCGGGTCCCAGTCGAAGCCGACGGTGTTGCGGATGCCGCGTGCGTAGACCTCGAGGTCCGAGCCGTCGGCGTTCATCCGCATCACGTTCGCGTAGCGGCTCGGGTCCGGTTCGCAGACATTGCACGGTGCGCCAACCGGTACGTACAGCTTGCCGTCCGGGCCGAAGGCGATGAACTTCCACCCGTGGTGGCCGTCGCTGGGGAACCGGTCCGAGACGACGACGGGCGCGCTCGGATGATCGAGCCGCTGCTCGATATCGTCCCAGCGCAGGATCCGGCTCACCGCCGACGCGTACAGCGCGCGGTCACGAAACGCGACCCCGACCGGTTGGCGCAGTCCGGACGCGATCGTACGCACATTCGCATGCCACGCTTGCACATCGCGCGTATCGAACGTGATCGCACGCACGTCGCCGTCGATCGAGCCTGCGAACAGCGTTCCGTTCGCGCCAAACGTCATTTCCCGCGCACCGGGCACCCGCGCGACCAGCTCGATCGTGAAGCCGGGCGGCAAACGGATGCGTTCGAGCGGAAGCGCCTGGGGGAATCCCGTGGCGGGCATGAGCGTCGCGACGAGCAAGACTGACGAGGCGATACGCGAGAGCATCGATCCCTCCCTTCGCAATCGAACGATCATTGGTCGAATCCGGTTGGATGCCCGTGACGCGGGTCGGTTCACTCGGCGCTCGCGTGTGCCGCTCCCTGATCGCGCGGCGTTGAACCTTCCCTCGCCGCCATGCGATGCTATCCTGCGCCTTTGCGCATGCGGAAGATCGACCGATGAACGCGCCCGAACACGGGGGCAATTTGCGCGAGCCCGCGGTTCGCCCGGAGGACCTCGTCGGCTACGAGATGATCCGCCGCCTTGTCGCGTTTCCGACGGTGAGCCGCGACTCGAACCTGGCGTTGATCGAATGGGTGCAGCGCTATCTCGACGACCTCGGCGCGTCGACGACGCTCACGTTCGACGACGATCGGCGCAAGGCGAACCTGTTCGCGACGCTACCGGCGCGCGACGGCAATGCGACACGCGGTGGCGTCGTGCTGTCGGGCCACACCGACGTCGTGCCCGTCGACGGACAGCCATGGGACACGAATCCGTTCGAAGCGACGCTCGTCGGTGATCGCCTGCACGGCCGCGGCGTCGCCGACATGAAGAGTTTCTCCGCGATCGGTCTCGCGTTCGTTCCGGAGTTCCTCCGCCGCGGGCTCGCGCGGCCATTGCATTTCGCATTGTCGTACGACGAGGAAATCGGCTGCATCGGCGTGCGCCGGCTCATCGCCGACGTCGTCGCGAGAGACATCGCGCCCACCGGCTGCATCATCGGCGAGCCGACCGGCATGCAACTCGTCGTCGCGAACAAGGGGAGGCGGACCTGGCGCTGCCGCGTGCGCGGCCATGAAGCGCATTCGTCGCTGACCCCGCAGGGCGTGAACGCGGTGCAGATCGCCTGCGACATTGTCGCCTGGATCACGGCGCGTGCGCGCGAATTTCGCGATGGGCACCGGCACGATGCGGCGTACGACGTCCCGTACACGACGCTGCACGTCGGCGTGATTCGCGGCGGAACGGCGGTCAATATCGTGCCGCGCGATTGCACGTTCGAGTTCGAGGTGCGGCACCTGCCCTTCGACGAGCCGGATGGGTTCTTCGCCGACCTTCAACATTACGCAAAATCGCTGCTGCCCGCGATGCAGGCGATCGATCCAGCGACGTACATCGAATTCGACGCGTTGTCGGCGATGCCGGGATTCGACAACGACGGCAACAATCCGATGCTGGACATCGGCCGCGCCTGCACCCATTGCGACCTCGAACACAAGGTCTCCTTCGGCACCGAGGCAGCGCTCTTCCATGGCGCATCGATGCCTGCGGTCATCTGCGGCCCCGGCCATATCGAGCAGGCGCACCAGCCGAACGAATGGGTGAGCCTCGAGCAGCTCGCTCGCTGCGAGGCGTTCATGCAGCGCCTCGTGCAGCACCTGTGCGTCGCGTGAATGAAGCGGTGCCCCGCGTCGACGTCGCTTTCCCCGACATCACGCGCTGGGCGGACGGAAACATCGGGATTCCCTATGCATGGCGCTTCGAAGGCCCGGAGAGGGGGCCGCAGGTCACGATCCAGGGCCTGACTCACGGTAACGAAGTCTGCGGCGCGATTGCGCTCGACTGGCTGCTGCGCCAGAAGGTGCGCCCGGTCCGCGGCACGCTGACGCTGATCTTCGCCAACGCTGCCGCCTACGAATCGTTCGATGCCTCCGATCCGTACGCTGCGCGTTGCCTCGACGAGGACTTCAACCGCCTCTGGGATGCATCGGTGCTCGACAGCCCGCGGCGCACGCTCGAGCTTCTTCGGGCGCGCGAGTTGCGGCCATGCTACGACGCAACGGATTTCCTGCTCGACCTGCATTCGATGACCGATCCGTGCCCGGCCCTCGCGCTCGCGGGACGGCATCGCAAGGGCGTCGATCTCGCCCGGGCGCTCGGGATGCCGCAATACATCGTCGTCGATGCCGGCCATCGCGCGGGCCGGCGCCTGCGCGACTATGGGCGGTTCGACGACGCGGGCGATTCACGCAACGCGCTGTTGATCGAATGCGGCCAGCACTGGGAGCACGACGGGCCCATCGTCGCGCAGCAGTGCGCGCTGCGGTTCCTGCGGCATTTCGATCTTGTCGAGCGCAGCTTCGTCGACGCGTTTATTGACCCGCAGGAGACGCCGCCGCAACGCGTCGTCGAAATCACCGACGTAGTCACGATCGCGAGCGCCGCGTTCTCGTTCGTGCTGCCGGTACTCGGCATGATGGCGATCGCGCGCGGCGGAACGCTGCTGGCGCGCGACGGCGAGCGTGAGATCCGCACACCGTACGACGATTGCGTGCTGATCATGCCGGCGCAGCGTCCGAAGCTGGGTGAAACCGCCGTGCGGCTTGGCCGGTATCTGGCATGAGCGCCGCCGGGCCGCCCCAACGGACGTCCATGCGAGCGGTGGCGAAGCCAAGGCTCGAAGAGCGCGTCCGCGAGCGTGGACGCGAAGCCGACACGCTCGAGCCGCGGATCACGACAGCCCGCAAGGAGGCCGAGGCGAATAGCGCCCCCTATGGGGCATCGCAACGGCCGTATTGGCCAATGCGACCGCAAGCGTGGGGGGGCCGCGCAAGACTCGAGCCGTCCGATCGCGGCCAGCTGCG
>JALYSS010000152.1 GCA_030854685.1 Pseudomonadota bacterium
CGGCCGGCACGGCGGTGACGCCGCCGGGGGCGCGCCAGTTCGCGAAATGCGCCGGCGGGCCGGCGGGGCGCTCCGCCACGTCGACCGCGTAAGGCCGGTTGTAGCGCGCGTAGCAGCGCGACGTGCATCCCTGCCACCACGGCACGAACGGCTCGCGCCAACCGAGCGGCACCCAGCCGTAGACCGGGCCGCGGTAGGAACCGGCATGGATGCCGCCACCACCGCCGTACCACGCGACGAGCGCGGGCGCCCACAGCGGGCGCGCCACGAATGCGCCGGGACACCAGCCCCAGCGGCCGCTGATATAGGCCCAGCGCCCGTAATGAAATGGCGCGTAACCCCAGGGCGCGTTGTCGACCCACGTGTAGCCCCAGCCCGGCAACCACGTCCAGTAGCCGAAGCGATACGGTGCCCATTGCGAATCGACCGTCGGGAACCAGACCGCGCCATAGTCGGAATACGTCTGCCAGGCGCCGTATGAATCGAGATCGGCCTGGCCGACCATCTCCCGCGAGACGTACGCGTTCTCGCGCGGTTGCTCGTACACGCGATCGCGTGCGGCGCTCCACGTGTCGAATCCGTCGACGCCGCCGCCGTTGCGAATGTCAGCGGTTACGCTACCCGGGCCGGTCAGCACGGCGATTTGTCCGGGAAGTACCTGCGCGGTCACCGTCGCGGTCGCGACGTCGGCCTCGCCTTCACGAACGATCAGCGTCGTCTGCCCGGCATCGGGATCGACGTCGATCCGATAAAGCCCGGGACGCGTCAGCGCGACCTGCGTGATCGGCGTGTCGACGCGAACCGAATCTTCCGCTTCGAGCATGCGGATGCGAACGATGACGCGTCCCGACGCGATGAACAGCGCGAGCTGCCGCTCGTCGAGACGCGACACATGAATGTTGGTGTCACCCGCGAGACGGAACTGGCCGCCGCCATAGTCGACTTCCGCATGTCCGTCGCGATCGACCCACAGATTGTCGCCTTGCGCGACCGGATAGTTCTGTCCGATCTGTGACCATTCGCCGGCGTTGTCATCCGGCGAATGGTAGAGAGTCCCCTGTACGTTCGCGATCCGGCCGACGCGGCCGGGAAGGTCGTCGTCGGCCTGCGCGGGAGCCGCGGCAAATGCGATTGCGCACGCGAAAAATGCGAGCAGCCCTCGCATTACCGCAGTCGCGCCAGGATGGCTTCGACGACGTCCCGATAACCCGCTGCCGTTCAACGAAGATCCTCCCGGGTTCGTGATGCCAAAACGCCCATCCGCCGGCGCACGTTGACCGCGGCCGACGCATGACGTCGGAATGGAATCTGGCGCTGACTTGCCCTCTTTGCGATCCCACCCCGCTCTTTCGACAGCAGATGCTCGCCATGCGACCTTTCCGCGTGTCACTGGCCGCGACCACCGGCGCGCTGGCACTGGCGGGTTCCACTGCAGTCGCGCGCATTCAGTCGGAACGACGCGGCTTCACCGGCGCGTTGGCGAAAATCCGGTCGTAGAGCGGTCGCGGCAACGCGCGAAACACGCGGCCGGCGATCGCCATTTGCCATGGGAATACGTAGAACCGCTTGCGCCGCTCGATCGCGTGCGCGATCTTGCGCGCCGCGGCGTCGGGTTGCATCAGGAACGGCATCCGATACGGATTGCGCGCGGTCATTGGCGTCGCGATGTAACCAGGGCAGATCGTGACGACGGCGATGCCGCTTCGCCGCAGTTCGACGCGCAGGCTCTCCAGATAACCGATCGCCGCCGCCTTCGACGCGCTATAGGCGCCCGATCCCGGCAGGCCGCGAAAGCCGGCGATGCTGGCGATGCCGACCAGCGTTCCATGCCGCGCCGCGCGCATCGGCGCGATGAACGGCTGGAACGCATTGACGAGGCCGAGCACGTTCGTCTCGAATATGGTCCGGAACGCCGGCAGGTCTTCCGCGTAGTCGGTCACGGTCCCGCGCGAAACGCCCGCGTTGCCGATGACGACGTCCGGCGTTCCAAATCGCGCGCAGAACTGCCCGGCCGCGCGCGCGAGGCTCCCCGCATCGCACACGTCACCCGCAAACGTTGCAACCGGCGCTGGTGCGAGCGACTTCGCCACCCGTCGAAGTTCGCGTTCGCGGCGCGCGAAAAGCCCCAGCGCAGCCCCGTGCGCCGCGTAATGACGCGCAAGCGCCTCGCCGATTCCCGACGAGGCACCCGTGATGAACACGGTTGTTGGGCTCGGGGTCAGATACGCATTCGCGAGGGGTCAGATACGCATTCGTTTGCTCGCGGGATACGCGTCACCGTGAGCGAATGCGTGTCTGATCCCGATTACCACGGGGCTGGAATTCGGGAGACTACCGGCTATTTGCGATTTCTGCTGCGCGCGTTACGTGCGCCGTTTGTCCGCGACAGCGCGTTCGATAATTGGGATCAGACACGAATTCGTGCACGGCTGCGCTCCATCCGTCCATTGGGATCAGACACGAATTCGTGCACGGTTGCGCTTCGGCCAGGCGCCAATCGAATTCTTATCTGACCCCAATTATCGAATTCGTATCTGACCCCAATTATCGAATTCTCATCTGACCCCAACTATCAGCTCTTCCGCTCAGCGCGCGCCTTCGCGATCAACTCGTCGATCGCCGGCGGCAGCTTGGCGTGGGTGCCGACGCGGTCGGACGACGTCACGAACTTGCCGTCGACGATAACGGTGGGCACCGACTGGATCTGGTATTGCTGCGCGAGCTGCATCGCGCGCTTCATCTTGCCGTCGATCGCGAACGAACCGTATACGTCCTCCACCTTCTTGCGGTCGAGCCCCTCGCTCGCTGCCCAATCGAAGAACTTCTTGTCGTCCCACAACGCGACGCCCATCTGGTGGATCGCCTTGAATACGTCGGGTGACAGTTTCGATTCGACGCCGAGCGCGTCGAGCGTGTAGTAGATCTTCGCCAGCGGAGCCCAGCGCTGCTCGAACATGACCGGCACGCGCCGGAACGCGACGTCGGCCGGCAGTTTTTCGCGCCACGTGTCGAGATACGGCTCGAGCGCCGCGCAATGCGGACAGCCGTACGAGAAGAATTCGATCACCTCGATCTTCTTGCCCGTCTCAACCGGCTGCGGATTCGTGATGCGCGCGTAGTTCTTGCCTTCGACGAGCTGCGCCCCCGCGGTGCCGCTTGCCAACATTGCCGTGGCCAGCAGGGCAAGCATGCTGCGACCGAGAAAACGCACTGCGGAAATGCTCATGTAGGCTCCTGTGAGTGAAGAAAACGTAACACGCATCGATCGCGTTCCGAGCCCGCGATCGAGAGGTCGTTGGGCCCGCCGGAGCGCGCGGGAGTTCCGCGCAGCGTCGGGAATCCGCCGTGCGTGCGTCAATACCGGATGACCGCGACGTCGAAACCGCGCTTGGCGAGCTCGGACTTCATCCGGCCAAGCTCATCGGCGTTGTCGTAGGGGCCGAGTCGGACGCGGTAGCGAATGCCCTTGTCGGGAAGCGCACCCTCCTGGACCGTCGCCTCCCAGCCGGACAGCGCGAGCCGTGCGCGCAGGTTCTCGGCGTCGGGCGCCGTCGAAAACGACCCGGCCTGCAGCCAGAAGCGGTCGTTGAGCTTGAGCACCTTCGCCGTCGAATCGACCGCGGTCGCGACCTTCTGCACCGGTGGGGAGCTTACCGTCGATGTCCGATTACCCGGCGGGTCGCCTGCGCGCTCCTTCGCCTGCTCGACGACGGCCCGGTCGCCATGCTCCGGTCCCGGCGAAGGCTGAACCTTCGGCTCCTCGACGCCCGGAAGTATCTTGTAAAAATCGAAGCGCGGCTTGTCGTCGGCCTTCGCCACGTTGGCCGCCTCGCGCGACGGCTCGTGAACGTCGCGGGAAAGCGAAGGCATCGGCAACGCCGGGTTGTTCTTCATCAGCCAGTAGGCGACGGTCGCCGCCATGCCGAGGCCGACGACAAGACCGATGAAAATGCCAATCAGCGTGCCACCGAGCGCGTTGCGGCGCTGTGGCGTGCGGTCGATCGAGTGGCGGCGCGACGTGGAAGGTGCGGTCATCGAAGGGAGGGACGAAACGTTGCGTGCAATTGAGAAGCCTGCTGTCATTGGAAACGGGCGGAGGGCAAGGCACAAGCGTTACATCTCATCCGGCGCTCCGATGCCGAGCACGGTGAGGCCGTTGCGCAACACCTGGCCGACGGCGACGATCAGCGCAAGCCGCGCGTTGCGCAGCCGCGCATCGTCGACAAGGAAACGCTCCGCATTATAGTAACTGTGAAATTCCTGCGCCAAATCCTTCAGGTAGAACGCGAGCTGGTGCGGTGCGAATTCGCGTGCGGCCAGCGCGATCTCATCCGGAAAATCGGCAAGCCGGCGCAGAAGTGCCTCTTCATAGCGACTGACCAGCGGCGACACGTCGACGTCGCGAACTGTCGCGATCGCTTCGTCGGGCGCGAGTCCGGCCTGCTTCAGCACCGATGCGACGCGCGCGTGCGCATACTGCACGTAATACACCGGGTTCTCCTCCGATTGCGACCGCGCGAGATCGATGTCGAAGACGAACTCGGAGTCCGCCTTGCGCGATGCGAGGAAGAAGCGCACGGCGTCGCGTCCGGCTTCGTCAATGAGGTCGCGCAGCGTCACGTAACTGCCGGCACGCTTGCTGATCTTCACTTCGTCGCCGCCGCGCATCACGGTCACCATCTTGTGCAGCACGTAATCGGGGTAGCCCGGCGGTACGCCGATGCCGATCGCCTGCAGTCCTGCGCGAACGCGCGCCATCGTGCCGTGATGGTCGGCGCCCTGGACATTGATCGCGCGCGCGAAGCCGCGCTCGAACTTGGTGACGTGATACGCAACGTCGGGCACGAAATACGTGTAGCCGCCGTCGGACTTGCGCATCACGCGGTCCTTGTCGTCACCGAAGCTGGTCGTTCGCAGCCACAACGCCCCTTCGTGCTCATAGGTCGTGCCCGATGCGACGAGCTTCGCGACGGTCGCGTCGACGCGACCATCGGTGTAGAGCGAGCTTTCGAGGTAATAGCGGTCGAAACGGACGCCGAACGCCTGCAGGTCCCGGTCCTGCTCCTTGCGCAATTCGGCAACGGCAAAGCGGCGGACCGTCTCGATGTCGGAGAGGTCGTTGCCCACTTCGTCGAGGTAGCGCTGCGCAAGCTCGCGGATGTATTCGCCGCGATAGCCGTCTTCGGGAAACTCGCCGGATTCGCCGAGGATCTCATGTGCGCGCGCGCGGACCGATATCGCGAGATTCTGGATCTGCTGGCCCGCGTCGTTGTAGTAGAACTCCCGCGTCACGTCGCAGCCCTGCCACTCGAGCAGGTTGGCGATCGCGTCGCCGAGCGCGGCCTGGCGGCCGTGGCCGACGTGCAGCGGGCCGGTCGGATTCGCCGACACGAACTCCACGATGACGCGCTCGCCCGCACGCGTAGCACTACGCCCGTAACGGCCCTGTGCGTCGAGGATCGCGCCGACGACCTGCTGGCGTGCCGCCGTCTTGAGACGCAGGTTGATGAACCCGGGACCCGCGATTTCCGGTGTCTCGATCAGATCGGGAAGCGCGGCTTGCAGCGACGTCCCGATCGTTTGCGCGAGCTCGCGCGGGTTGCGGCGCGCGGACCTGGCGAGCACCAGCGCAACGTTCGTCGCGTAATCGCCGTGGGTCGGGTCGTGCGGACGCTCCACCACCACCGCCGGTTCCGGAACGCCAGGCAGCTGCTGGCGCACGATGCCGGCGAGCGTCGACGCGATTCGTTCCCTGGGGTTGACCGTCGCGGGCGCAATGGGCCGGGCTTTGTGGTGAGGCATGGCGCGCGCCATTATAGCGAGCGGACGCTCATCGTCTTTCCAGCGTAATAAGTAGACTCGGTAATTAGACTCGGGGTCAGAACGTCGTCGGATCGACGTCGAGCGCCCAGCGAACGCGCGTACCCGCGCTCGTCGCGATCGCGTCGCGCCAGCGCGGCAGGAAGCGCTGCAACGCCGAACGGCGCGCGCTTTGCGCCAGCACGTGGCCGCGTTCGTAACCGCGGCGGCGCGGCATCGATGCCGGCACCGGCGGGAACACCTCGACGCCGCCTCCCGAACCGCACACGGCTTTCGCGTGCTCAAACGCGGCGTCGAGAAAGCGGTCGACGTCAACGCGCGCATGCGCCTCCGCGACGAGTAACGCGACGCGCGAGGCCGGCGGCAACTGCGCGGCCGACCGCTCGGACACGAGTTCGTCGGCAAAGCGCGCGTAGTCGTGCGCCGCGAGCGCGCGGTAGACGGCGTGCGCGGGAAAATCGGTCTGCACGATCACTTCGCCGGCAAGGTCGGCGCGACCGGCTCGACCGGCGACTTGCATCAGGAGCGCGGCAAGGCGCTCGGTCGCACGGAAATCCGCGCTGTACAGCGCATTATCGGCCCCCAGCACGCCGACGAGCGTCAGCCGCGGAAAATCGTGTCCCTTCGCAAGCATCTGCGTACCCACGAGAATGTCGACTTCCCGGTCCTCGACCTGCTTTCGCACGGCCGCGAACGCATCCTTTGTGCGCGTCGTGTCGCGGTCGACCCGCGCGATGCGCGCTTGCGGAAATGCGGCGCGGATCGACTGTTCGAGCCGCTGCGTGCCGAAGCCGAGCGGCAGCAGATCGACGTTTCCGCATTCCGGGCACGCGCGCGGCAACGGCTCCGCGTGCCCGCAGTGATGACAGCGCAACCGGTCCGGCTGGCGGTGCACAACGAGGCGCGCCGCACAGCGCGGGCATTCCGACTCCCAGGCGCACGACGCGCATTTGAGCGACGGCGCAAATCCGCGCCGATTGACGAAAATGAGCGACTGCTCGTTCCTCGCAAGCCGCGTCGCGAGCGCGTCCCATAGCGCACCGGACAGGCCGCCGCGCGCGTCGGCACTCCGGACGGGAACGAATCGGACTTCCGGCAACCGGGCGCGGACATCCGCGCGCTCGGGCAGCGTCGCGCTTCGATACCGATTGGTACGTGCATGGACCCAAGTTTCGAGCGACGGCGTCGCGCTGCCGAGGATGATTGGAACGTTGCGCTTTTGCGCGCGCCACACGGCGAGATCGCGCGCGTGATAGCGGACGCCGTCCTGCTGCTTGAACGAGTCGTCGTGCTCCTCGTCGACGACGATCAGCGCCAGCTCCGGCAGCGGCACGAAGACCCCGAGGCGCGTTGCGAGCACCACTTGTGCCTCGCCGCTGGCTGCGGCGTTCCAGTTCGTCCGGCGCGCGCCGGCCGCGAGCCGGCTGTGCAGCGTCACGGCGCGCGCAGCCGGCAAGCCTGCTTTCACGCGGCGCTCGAATTGCGGCGTGAGATTGATTTCGGGCACGAGGATCAGCACTTGCCCGCCGCGCGCGATGGCACGCGAAGCGGCCGCGAGATAGACATCGGTCTTGCCGCTGCCGGTGACGCCATGCAGCATCGTCGCGCCAAATGTGCGTTCCGATGCGATGAGGTCATCGAGCGCGCTCGCTTGCGCCGGATTGAGCGCATGCGGCGCCGGCACGCTCTGGTCGTCGGCAGACGCACCGGGTCCTGGCGCCGTCGCCGTGCGCGGCGAGCGCATCATGAGGGGCGGCGTCACCAGGGCGTATGCCAGCCCGGGTGCGGCTTGATAGTAGTCGCTGACGAAGTCCGCGAGCGTCGTGATCTCGTCCGGCAACCGCTTTATATCGGTGAGCGCGTCGATCGGCTGCAGGCGGCCGGCGAAATCGGACGCAGGCTCGACGGCGATGACGACGCCGAGGTAGCTGCGCGCGCCCAACCGGGCGCGAACGACGTCGCCGCGCGCGACGTCGATCCCGTCCGGGACCCAGTAATCGAAGAATTGCCACGCCGCGATCGGCATGGCGACGTGGGCGATCGCCATCGAACTCGCTGCAAGGTTTACAAGTTTGCGACGCGTTTGGTGGCGGCGGTTACCGACAACTTAAACTTAAACATGAACATGGAATGCCAACGTTCTAATTAGTCGAAACTCCGGTAAGCTTTTCCCGTCGGCCTTGTGGATAATTTTGTGCGTAACTGATATCGATGAGACTCGACTTTGGCGCCAAACACGTGGCGTGATAGTTGCGTTGTTGCGACGCCCCAAAAAATGCCTCCTTTTTTCAGTCGTTTACGGCTTCCGATTCACGCAATTTTCGTCACATCGCGCGCGGTAGGACGAATGACCGAGTCATGTGCATAAGTGCATGAGGAAAGCCTCTTTCAGGGATTTGTCAACCCCTTCAAATCAATCACCGGACGCCGCTCCCGAATCCGCAGCGTCCCGATCCTGGTCGCCAGAGGTGCACGACGCCCGGTGCACCGACGCGACCAACGCGGCCACATTCTCGGGGGGCGTCGCCGGGACGATCCCGTGGCCGACGTTGAAGATGTACCCCGGCGCCCGTCCGGCAGCTTCAACGAGCGCAACTGTGGCCCGCTCGACCGTTTTCGCATCGGTAAGAAGCGCCAGCGGGTCAAGGTTGCCTTGCAGCGCCACGCGGGCGCCATACCGGCGGCGCGCATCGGCGAGATCGGCGGTCCAGTCGAGCCCGACGCACGACGTCCCGGATTCGACGATCGCCGGCAGTGAAGCGATGGCACCTCTGGTGAAGATGATCGTCGGCACGTGCGGCGGCAGGCGCGTGAGGATCGAGCGCATCGGGTCGAGCGAAAAGCGGTGGTATGCGGACGGCGTCAGCAGACCGCCCCAGGTGTCGAACAGCATCAGCGCATCGGCGCCCGCGGTGACCTGCTCATTGAGATAGGCCGCGACGGCGTCCGCGTTGACCGCCACGAGGCGATCGAGTAGATCCGGACGCGCGAACGACATCTTGCGAACCGTCGCGAAATCCGCGCTGGCAGCTCCTTCGATCATGTAGCACGCGAGCGTGAACGGGCTTCCGGCGAAGCCAATCAGCGGCACCCGTCGCGCGAGCGCGCGCTTGATCTCGCTGACGGCATCGAACACATAGCGGAGCTTCGCGAGATCCGGAACCGCAAGCGCCGCGATCGCGCGCTCGTCCGCCGCCGTGCGTTCGAAGTGCGGCCCTTCTCCTTCCGCGAACGACAAGCCGAGGCCCATCGCGTCCGGCACCGTGAGGATGTCGGAAAAGAGTATCGCGGCGTCGAGCGGAAAGCGCGCGAGCGGCTGCAGCGTCACTTCGGTGGCGAGCGACGGCGTCGTTGCCAGGGCCATGAAGCTGCCGGCCCGCGCGCGCAACGCCGCGTACTCGGGCAGGTAGCGGCCGGCCTGTCGCATCAGCCACACCGGTACATAAGGCGTCGGCTCGCGGCGCAGTGCGCGCAGCAGCGTGTCGTTCTGGAACGTGCTCATGCGAGCGCGCACCCGATGATGGGAAATCGGTGTCGGAGGTGGATTTCCCGGAGCTGATCGAAGTTCATGCGACAAGCTTGCGGCCGGTGATCCGCTCGAGCACAGCGAGCGGCGAGCGCGCCGGCTCGTAGAGCGCCGAAAGCGGCAAGTGCGTCGTCTGCTCGAGCATGAATTGCCCCGACGAGGCCGCGTGCATCACCTGGTCCGAATAGCAGAGCCACGTCGTGCCCGGGGCAAAGCGAACCTCGCGCTGCGCGCACTCGCGCTGGTAGCCGAGGTCGCGCTTCGCGGCATCGTGGAGGCCGAGCATCAGGTGATCGAATTCGCTGCGCGGCGACTTCGTCACCCTCAGCGCAGAAAGGACGCTCGCCTCGCCGGGAAGCATCGAGCGCACGCGCGGCAGCAGTTCGCGCGCCATCGGCTCGAACATCTCGCCGACGCGCCAGACGCGATCCTCGCCATGCGGATTGACGTTGCTGAACACGCGCAAAATTCGCTCGCCGCGATTCGGCCGCGACGGAAACGCATCGACGTGCAAGCGCGTGTCGTCCTTGCGCCACGAAGCCGGGCGTCTCGCGGCGCCATGCGGCCGATAGCTCGTCCGCGCACGCGTGAGATGCGGCGCATAGCGCGGAAAGAGCGCGGCGATCAACGCACTCGCCTCGGCAGCGAAGCGCCCGACCATGGCTGCGAGCGCGGCAAGCTCCGTCGCATTTCCCTGCGCGCCTTTGATCGCGGGTCCCTCGACGCTGATGTTCTTCGCGTGGCCGTCCGACCAGCGGATGTCCAGGAAGCGCTCCTCGTCGACCGACAACCCGAACGCGAGATGCGGCAGCACGAGCACGCCGCCCGCCTCGAGTTCGCGCGCGTAGCGCTCGGTATCCGCAGGTGCTGCGACTGGATGCCAGCTCGCGATGTCGAGCGTGACGATAGGGGTCAGAGACGATTTTCCGGACTCCATATTCGACCTTGTCTCAGCCCGCAAACGGGAAAATCGTGTCTGATCCCGGGCGGAAGAATTCGGGGGTCAGACACGAGTTTCCGTCCGGGACTCGGGTTGCGTCGAACAACTGCACCGGAAACTCGTATCTGAACCCTTAGCGGGGCAATGACGACGCGCCCGTCAGGAATTCGTCGATCGCCCGCGCGCATTGCCGCCCTTCGCGGATCGCCCAGACGACGAGCGATTGGCCACGGCGGATGTCGCCGGCGGCGAAGACCTTCGGCGCGCTGGTGCGGTAATCGTCGGTATCGGCCTTGACGTTCGTGCGCGCGTCGCGCTCGACCCGGAACTGCTCGACGAGCCCGGTTTCGCCGGGGCCCGTGAAGCCCATCGCGAGCAGCACGAGATCGGCCTTCATCTCGAATTCGCTGCCCGGCACCTCGACCATGCGCATCGTGCCGCTGCCGTCGCGTTGCCATTCGACACGCGCGGCGACGAGCTTTTCGACGTGGCCGTTCGCACCCTCGAAACGCTTGGTCGCGACCGACCAATCGCGCGCGCAGCCTTCCTCCTGCGACGACGACGTCCGCAGCTTGATCGGCCAATAGGGCCACACCTGCGGCTTGTTCTCGGTTTCCGGCGGCTGCGGCAGCAACTCGAACTGGACAATCGATGCGGCGCCCTGCCGGGTCGAGGTGCCGATGCAATCGGAACCGGTATCGCCACCGCCGATGACGATGACGCGCTTGGCCGAAGCGACGATCTGCTCCGTCACGCGATCACCCGCGACGACCCGATTCTGCTGCGGCAGGAAATCCATCGCGAAATGAACGCCGCGCAGGTCGCGTCCGGGAACGGGCAGGTCGCGCGGCTTCTCGGCGCCGCCGGTGAGGGCGATCGCGTCGAACTCCGCGAGTAGCGTCTCCGCCGAAATATTGCCACCTACCTGCGCATTCGGGCGGAATTGCACGCCCTCGATCGACATCTGCGCCATCCGGCGGTCGATCAGGTGCTTTTCCATCTTGAAATCGGGGATGCCGTAGCGCAGCAGCCCACCGATCCGATTCTCTTTTTCGAACAGCACGACGTCATGCCCGGCGCGCGCCAGCTGCTGCGCGCAGGCGAGTCCCGCGGGACCCGAGCCGACGACCGCGACGCGCCTGCCCGTCTTGTGCCCGGGTGGAACGGGAACCACCCAGCCTTCGGCGTAGCCCTTGTCGATGATGAAATGCTCGATCGACTTGATGCCGACGGGGTCGCTGTTGATATTGAGCGTGCACGCGGCTTCGCAGGGCGCGGGACAGATACGGCCGGTGAATTCCGGGAAGTTGTTCGTCGAGTGCAGGACGTCGAGCGCGGCCCGCCACTGATGCCGGTAAACGAGATCGTTCCAGTCGGGAATGATGTTGTTGACCGGGCAACCCGTCTGGCAGAACGGAATGCCGCAGTCCATGCAGCGGCCGCCCTGTTTCGATGCCGCCGCGTCGTCGAGCGTGTGAATGAACTCGCGGAAATGCCGCACGCGCGATGCAACCGGATCCGCCACTTCGGCGATTCGCTGCCACTCGAGGAAGCCGGTCATCTTGCCCATTGTCGCTCGTGGCGTCGCTACGCCGCGATCCTGGTCTGCGAGGGAACGGCGGCAGGTTGCGCGTGCTGCGCCTTCACATACATTTCCGAAAGCGCGCGCACATACTCGTTCGGGAACACCTTCACGAATTTCGCGCGCGTCGCGTCCCAGTGATCGAGCATCGACAACGCGAGCGTCGACCCGGTGAAGCGCAGGTGCCGCTCGATCAGCCGGCGCAGGATCGCGTCGTCGGCCTCGCCTGCGTGCAGCAGGCGGCCGTTGCCGGCTGCCGCGAGTTCCTTCTCGGCCTTGTGCTGCTCGCTTTCGGTCAATACCGGTCCGAGCGATACCATCGCCGGATTGCAGCGCGACGCGAACGTGCCATCGGAATCGTAGACATACGCAACGCCGCCGCTCATGCCCGCCGCGAAGTTGCGCCCGGTGCGGCCGAGCACCGCGACCGTGCCGCCCGTCATGTATTCGCAGCCATGATCGCCGGTGCCCTCGACGACGGCCGTAGCACCCGAGTTACGCACGCAGAAACGCTCGCCGGCAACGCCGCGGAAATACGCTTCGCCCTCGATCGCGCCGTACATCACCGTGTTGCCGATGACGATGTTCTCTTCCGCCTTCGCCGGGCACGCCGGATCGGGATACACGACGATGCGGCCGCCCGAAAGACCCTTGCCGACGTAATCGTTCGTCGCACCCTGCAGCTCGAACGTAAGCCCTCGCGCGAGGAACGCGCCGAAACTCTGGCCGGCAATGCCTTCGAACGCGACGTGCAGCGTATCTTCGGGCAGGCCTTCGTGCCCGTTCCTGCGCGCGACGACGCCTGACAACATGGCGCCCACCGAGCGATGCGCGTTGCGGATCTTGTACGTCAGCCGGACCGGTTGATGCTTTTCGAGCGCGGGCGCCGCGGCTGCGATCAGCTGATGATCGAGAGCGCGCGCAAGCCCGTGATCCTGCGATTCGCAATGGAATCGCGCAACCTCGGGCGGCATGTCTGGTTGGTGGAAGACGCGCGAAAAATCGAGGCCCTTCGCTTTCCAGTGCTCGATGCCCTTCTTCATGTCGAGCAGGTCGCTGCGGCCGATCATCTCGTTCAGCGTCCGGAAGCCCAGTTGCGCCATGATTTCGCGCAACTCTTCCGCGACGAAGAAGAAATAGTTGACGACATGCTCGGGTTGGCCGGTGAAGCGCTTGCGCAGTACCGGATCCTGCGTCGCAACGCCGACCGGGCAGGTGTTCAAGTGACACTTGCGCATCATGATGCAGCCTTCGACGACCAGCGGCGCCGTCGCGAAGCCGAACTCGTCGGCGCCGAGCAATGCGCCGATCGCGACGTCGCGACCCGTCTTCATCTGCCCGTCGACCTGGACCGCGATGCGCCCGCGAAGGCGGTTCAGCACCAGCGTCTGCTGCGTTTCGGCGAGTCCCAATTCCCACGGCGTGCCCGCGTGCTTGATCGACGATTCCGGTGATGCACCGGTGCCCCCGTCGTGGCCGGCGATGGTCACGTGATCCGCTTTCGCCTTGGCGACTCCGGCGGCAACCGTGCCGACGCCGACTTCCGACACGAGCTTGACCGAAATCGACGCTTTCGGATTCGCGTTCTTCAGGTCGTGGATCAGCTGCGCGAGATCCTCGATCGAATAGATGTCGTGATGCGGTGGCGGTGAAATGAGGCCGACGCCGGGCACCGAATAGCGCAGTCGCGCAATGTATTCCGACACCTTGTGGCCCGGCAACTGACCGCCCTCGCCGGGTTTGGCACCTTGCGCCATCTTGATCTGCAACTGGTCGGCGGAGGCGAGATATTCGGCGGTGACGCCGAAGCGCGCCGACGCGACCTGCTTGATCTTCGAGCGCAGGCTGTCGCCCGCCTTGAGCGGAATATCCTGCTCGATGGCGCCCTTGCCGATGATCGACGCGACCGTGTCGCCATCCTTCACCGTGCTCCTGCCGGCGCGCATCTCGGCGCGATAGCGCATCGCGTCCTCGCCGCCTTCGCCGGTGTTCGACTTGCCACCGATGCGGTTCATCGCGATTGCGAGCGTCGTATGCGCTTCCGTCGAGATCGAGCCGAGGCTCATCGCGCCGGTCGCGAAACGCTTGACGAGCACCGATGCCGGCTCGACCTGGTCGATGGGAACCGGCGTGCGCTCGGCCTCCCTGAACTCGAACAGTCCGCGCAGCGTCTTGAGCTTGCGGCCCTGCTCGTTGATGAGCGCCGCGTAGTCCTTGTAGGTGGAGAACGAATTGGCGCGCGACGCGTGCTGCAGCTTCGCGATCGTTTCCGGCGTCCACATGTGCTCTTCGCCGCGGACGCGGTACATGTAATCGCCGCCTTCGTCGAGCGCTGCGCCAAGCAGCGGGTCGTTTCCGAACGCGAGTTGATGCAGGCGCTGGGCTTCGGCCGCGACTTCGAAGAGGCCGATGCCCTCGATCGTGCTGGACGTGCCCGTGAAATACTTGTCGACGAACAGCTTCTGCAGACCGACGGCCTCGAAGATCTGCGCCCCGCAGTACGACTGGTAGGTCGAGATGCCCATTTTCGACATCACCTTGTTCAAGCCCTTGCAGATCGCCTTGACGTAGCGCTTCTGCGCTTCTTTTGATCCCCCCACGCTTGCGGCTTCGCCGCTGCGCTGCCCCCCAGGGGGTGCAATTCGCATCTCGGGGCGGCCCGTCGACGCGAATGTCGGATCGAGGTAGTCGGTGCGCGACATGTCGGCGAGCGTCTCGAGCGCAAGATACGGATGGATCGCCTCGGCGCCGTAGCCGGCGAGCAGCGCGAACTGGTGCACTTCGCGCGCCGACCCCGTTTCGACGACGAGGCCCGTCGACGTGCGCAATCCCTTCTTGACCAGATGCTCGTGCACGGCGGCCGTCGCGAGCAGTGCGGGGATCGGCAGCATGTCGGCGCCGACGGTACGATCGGAGAGGATGATGATGTTGAAACCCTGGTGGATCGCGTCCTCCGCGTGCGCGGCGAGACTCGCGAGCGCCGCTTCCATGCCGTTGCCGCCCCAGGCGGCCGGGTAGCAGATGTCGAGCTCGATCGACTGGAAGGCGCCGCCGGAGAAGAGCTCGATGTGGCGGAGCTTCTCCATGTTCTCGGGCGTCAACACCGGCTGCTGCACTTCGAGGCGCATCGGCGGCTCGCCGTCCGGCGTCGTCCCTTGCCCGCTGGTGCCGTCGGCCGTCGCCGCATTGTCATCGCGCGGATCGAGTGCGAGCAGGTTGGGCCGCGGTCCGATGAACGACACGAGCGACATCACGAGCTCCTCGCGGATCGGATCGATCGGCGGGTTCGTCACTTGGGCGAAGAGCTGCTTGAAGTAGTTGTAGAAGACCTTCGGCCGGTCGGACAGCACTGGCAGCGCCGCGTCATTCCCCATCGAGCCGACTGGCTCTTCGGCGTTTTTCGCCATCGGCGCGAGGATGATCCGCAAGTCTTCCTGCGTGTAGCCGAACGCCTGCTGGCGATCGAGCAGCGGTACCGATGGAGGTGCCGTGGGCGCGGGCTCCGGCATCTCCTCGAGCCTCAAGCGACAGCGCGCCACCCACTCGCGATACGGTTTGCTGGTGGCGAGCGTGCGCTTCAGCTCATCGTCGTCGACGATGCGTCCCGCGTCGAGATCGACGAGCAGCATCTTGCCCGGCTGCAGCCGCCATTTCCTGACGATCTTCGATTCCGGAATGTCGAGCACGCCGACTTCCGACGCCATCACGATGTAGTCGTCGTCGGTCACGACGAAGCGCGCGGGACGCAAGCCGTTGCGGTCGAGCGTCGCGCCGATCTGCCGGCCATTCGTGAACGCCATGGCCGCCGGGCCGTCCCACGGCTCCATCAGCGCCGCATGATATTCGTAGAATGCGCGCCGGTCCTCGTCCATCAGCGGGTTCCCCGACCACGCTTCGGGGATCATCAGCATCATCGCGTGCGCGAGCGAATAGCCGCCCATCACGAGCAGCTCGAGCGCATTGTCGAACGACGCGGAGTCCGACTGGCCTTCATAGATCAGCGGCCAGAGCTTGGGCAGATCATCGCCGAGAACCTTCGACGCGATCGCGCCTTCGCGCGCGCGAATCCAGTTGAAGTTGCCGCGCAGCGTGTTGATTTCACCGTTGTGGCAGATGAAGCGGAACGGATGCGCGAGATCCCACGTCGGGAACGTGTTGGTCGAGAACCGCTGATGCACCATCGCGAGCGCCGACACCATCGTCGGGTCCTGCAGATCGGCGTAATACTCGCCCACCTGGTGCGCGAGCAGCATCCCCTTGTAGACGATCGTGCGCGTCGAGAACGACGGCACGTAGAACTCCTTGCCGTGGCGCAGGTTCAGCGCCTGGATCGCGTGGCCGGACGCCTTGCGAATGACGTAGAGCTTGCGCTCGAGCGCATCGTGATCCATGTCGCGCGAGCCGCGCGCGACGAACACCTGACGGATGATCGGCTCGACTTCCTTGGTCCGCTTCGAGAGCCCGGCGTTGTTCGTCGGCACGTCGCGCCAGCCGAGCAGGACCTGGCCTTCGGCTGCGATCGCGCGCTCGATTTCCTGCTCGCAGGCCACGCGCGACGCGGGTTCCTGCGGCAGGAACACCATGCCGACGCCGTACTGTCCGATCGCGGGCAGCGTGATCCCGAGCTTGCCGCAGACGCGACGCAGGAACGCGTCGGGCATCTGCACGAGAATGCCTGCGCCGTCGCCCTGCAGCGGGTCGGCCCCCGTCGCGCCGCGATGCGTCAGGTTCTCGAGGATCCGCAGGCCCTGCAGGATGATTTCGTGCGTCTTCCGGCCCTTGATGTGCGCGATGAAGCCCAGACCGCAGGCGTCATGTTCGTGTGCCGGCTGATAGAGCCCCTGAGCACGGGGCGGCCAGGCGTTGCCGGACGAATGGGGACGCTCTTCCACGATGCACCTCTTTTTGACGGACAAACCCCTCGCGCCAGAGCGCGAGCGTCATGAGTCTCACCGAAATGCGGCGAAACCGGTTTATGTTACGCGGGATGCTGCATTGCGGCAAGAATGGCCGCCCGATCCATGGGGCGATCGCGATGCAACAAATCCGTCGCCTGGACCTGCCGTTTCGCCGGAAATGCTTGCGTCATGAATCCTGTTCCGCTTTAATCTGAACAAACTTTGCTAGATCGTTGTTGATACGCCCGTTTCGCTGTCCCTTCAATCGCACCTTTAGGACAACATCATCATGCCCGGATATCGACTGACCGCGTGGCTGCGCCCGCTCATGACCTTGGCCGCATTGGCCGGTATGCTGACGCTCGCCGCGTGCGGCGGCGGCAATGGATCACCGGCGAATAATGCCGGCGGGACGACGGTCCCGCTTGCCGTCCTCCCTGGAACTGCCGATGTGTACTCGGGAACCCCCGTTACCCTTTCGATCACCGGAGGAAAATCGCCCTACAGCGCCTTTTCCAGTGACCAAACGATTATTGCCGTTCCGCAGAGCGTGACCGGCAATACGGTCACGCTGGTACCGAACCAGGTAACCGCGGACACGGTGGTCACGTTGACGTTTCGTGACGCGGTGGGCCAGACGGCGACTTCGGCACTGACGGTCAAGGCGGCATTGCTGGTCAACGCGTTGACGCTGAAACCAGACAACTTTTCGTCGTCTTGCCCGAGCAGTTCGATCAACAGCACGACGCCGACAGACGCGAACGGTTCGACGTGGATCTGCTCGGGTCAAACCGGCTCGCTGGCCGTACGATTGCAGAATGGACCGCTGGGCGGACTATCGGGTCAGTTCGTGCGCTTCGACGTCGTGCAGGGCGACTTTCAGATCTTTACCCAAGGTCCCGGGCAGCCGAATGCGTTCGCAAGGTGCTACATAGTTCCCACCGACCAGAACGGGAACGCCGTGGCACGGATCCTCGCTAGTGCGACCGCGCCACAACAGATCGTCATCGTTCAGGCGAGTGTATTGGGGACGACGACGCCTCCAACATCGACGCCCACATGCGACCCGGCAACCGTTCCGACGGCAAACGATTTCGTCCGCGGTCTTTTTATTATCCAGCCGGGTACGCAGTTGTCCGTGATCCCATCGACCGTCACCATCACCGGACCCGACACGCAGACGTGCTCAAGCGGCGTAACGAGCACGTTCTATATTTTCGGTGGCCAACCGCCGTATGTCATTCGCAACACGTTCCCACAGGCGCTGGTTGTGTCGCCGTCGCTTGTCAGCGTCAATGGTGGAGGGTTCAACGTCACCACCAACGGTTCGTGCGTGAACCCTGCGACGATCTCAATAACGGACGCGGATGGCCATACGACGACGGTCACGTTGAACAACAACCTCGGAACGACACCTCCGAACACGGTGACGAACAAGAATCCGATCGTTATCGGGCCGACTCCGATTCCGACGCTTGCTTGCGGCGGCAACGCAACCATATTCGTAAGCGGCGGCGGTACGGTCGCGCAGCAGGGCACCGGCGTACCGGTCACTACGCCCGCGACGGCGTTCCTCCTAGGCACGGACAGGCCGGACGTCCTCGCCACGGCTCCGCCCGGCTCGGTTGCCCCGTTGACAGCAGTTACGCTTACTCGCCAAAACGGCTCAAAAGTGGACATGACGGGATCAACGAACGCAACGGTCCACCTGACCGTTTTCGATGGCGTCCAGAGCCAGTCGTTCAACGTGCAGGTGACGAACGTCTGTCCGTAACGCGCGGCTGGTGCAAAAAGGGACGCCTTCGGGCGTCCTTTCCTCTTTGGGCTCCCTGACGAGCGCACAAATCAATGGGGCGCCCGGCGGGCACCGTTGTTTTTTTGCTCTTGCTCGATTAGCTGGCTTGCGTGCTGCACTTTAAGGACGGGTGCCCTGCGGCGGACCTTTTTTCGGCTCAGGGTTTGCGTCGCTTATTCGCTATAGGAAAGCGAATGGATCAGGCGCGCGTCGGGCGCTCCGGATCGGTCTGCTTCAGTTGAGCATCGCGATTCCGAAGCCACAGCAGGAATCCCGCTATGCCCAGGCTGCCGACGGTAATGATGGCGATGCCTATGCCAAGTGCCACTGCGGTGCTCATTTCCCGTTCTTCTCCTCTTTCAATGATTCTAGCGCAACGGCCGCGCACGGCAAGACGACCTAAGCCGTCATGCTCCCGATGATCAGCCAAGGCGGCGTCCAATCCGTGCCCATAACGCCACCGGCGCCGATGGCAACAGCTATGCCCCACGATGCGCGGTGGATTTCTTTCGCGAACGCTTCGAGCGCCTTGGAGTTGAATTGAAATTTCAGCATCGCGAGCGAATCGATGCTGAAGGGCGGCAAGCGATGTCGCCATACGACGTTCGGTCGATGCTGGTCTTCGAAGCGACACCGCGCTTTCACCAGCATGACGCATGGGACGATCAGGTCAAGGCGAAGCGCAACTCAGCGCATCATCGTTGGATACATCGTTCCGCACGACCGCATGACCGAGTCGCTCGAGCAGCACGAACCGCATCGCGCCGCGTTCGACCTTCTTGTCGCATCGCATGAGTTCCAGCCAGCGATCGCGCGCGATTTTTGGCGGCGCGGTAGGCAGGCCGGCGGCCGCAAGCAGATTTACGAGCCGCTGCGTTTGCGCGGCGTCGAATCCGCACGCGCGCTCGGACAATCGCGCCGCGCAGACCATCCCCGCGGCAACCGCCTCGCCATGCAGCCACTCGCCGTAGCCCTGCGCCGCTTCGATCGCATGGCCGAACGTGTGACCGAAATTAAGTAACGCGCGCTCGCCTGCTTCGCGCTCGTCCGCCGCGACGATTTCCGCCTTGATCGCGCAGCTGCGATGAATCGCGTGCGTCAATGCCGCACCGTCCTTCGCCAGCAGCGCCGGCATGTTCGCCTCGAGCCACGCGAAGAATTCGACGTCGCGGATCGCACCGTACTTGATGACTTCGGCGAGTCCCGCCCGCAACTCGCGGTCGGGCAGCGTTGCGAGTACGGCAGTATCGATCAGCACGGCGCGCGGCTGCCAGAACGCGCCGATCATGTTCTTGCCGAGCCGATGATTGATGCCCGTCTTGCCGCCGACCGACGAATCGACCTGCGCGAGCAACGTCGTCGGGATCTGCACCAGCGGAATGCCGCGCTGGTAGATCGCCGCGGCGAAGCCGGCGACGTCGCCGACGACGCCGCCGCCGAGCGCGATCAGCGTCGTCGAGCGTTCGACGTGCAATTCGAGCAATCGCGTCAGCAGGTCCTCGAGCGTGGCAGTGTTCTTGTGCGCTTCGCCGTCGGGCAGGAACACCACGTCGACCTGCATCCCGCGTTCGCGCAGCGACGCCTTCAGCGGCGCAAGATGATGCGCGGCGACGATCGCGTTGGTGACGATGACGCCGCGCTGTCCGGATTTCACATCCAGCAACTCGCCTGCATCCGGCAGCAATCCGTCGCCGATGTGAATCGGGTATGCGCGCTCGCCGAGTCCGACTTCCAGCGTCGTCATGTCAACGTTCCGCGCATGGCTCGGCGTCGAGCCAGCGCACGAAGCGGATCACCGCCTCACGATCCGACTCGATCACGTGATCGGCGACTTCGCGGTACAGCGGATCGCGCAGCTGATAGAGCTCGACCAGTCGATTACGCGGATCGTCCGCCTGCAGCATCGGCCGCTGGCGACTGTTGCGAAGCCGCTGCCACAGTGTCTCCGGCTCGGCGTGCAGATAGAGAACGGTGCCGTTTCCCCGCAGCCGCGAGCGGCTTCCCAGTCGCATCACCGCGCCGCCGCCGGTCGCGAGCACGATACCGGTCAGGCGCGTCAGCTCGTCGATCATTGCCTCCTCGCGGTCGCGAAAACCGGCTTCGCCTTCGATCTCGAAAATCGTCGGAATGACGACGCCGAGACGCGCTTCGAGCTCGTGATCCGCGTCGATGAAGCGCTTGTCGAGGCGCCGGGCGAGCTGGCGCCCGAGCGTGGTCTTGCCCGCGCCCATCAGCCCGACGAGAAAAAGATTGCCCCGGCGCAGCGACACCGGGGCATTGTATCGGTGGAGCGAAAAATGGGGTCAGAGCCGTAATATTTGGCGCAAGAAAACGCGCCGAATATTACGGCTCTGACCCCACGCGACTTATCGCACCGAGGTCAGCGATTCGCTGATGATCCGCGGTGTCAGGAAGATCAGCAGCTCGGTTTTCTCGCTCGATCGTAGCGTCGATTTGAAGAGATTTCCCAACCCCGGAATATCGCCGAGGAATGGCACCTTGTCGGTGGTGCGGTTGATCGTCTCTTCGTATATCCCACCGATCACCGCCGTTTCGCCATTCGCGACGGCGATCTGCGTCACCACCGTCTTGGTATCGATGGCCGGTGCGGACCCGCCGCCCGCCTGCGGCACGACCTGGCCCACGCTGTCCTTGTGGATCTCGACATTCATCACGACGCGGTTGTCGGGCGTTATCTGCGGCGTCACCTCAAGCTTCAATACGGCATCCTTGAACTGGGTCGTCGTCGCCTGGCTCGATCCGCCGCCGCCGGTCGAGTAGGGTATCTGCGTTCCCTGCACGATCGACGCCTTCTGGTTGTTCGACGTGATGATCCGCGGGCTCGACACCACCTTGCCCCGGTCATCGGCTTCGAGCGCCGACAGCTCGAGATTCAGGAGGTTGCCGCTTCCAAGATTGATCAGCGTCACGGCCAGGCTTGCCGGGTTCAAGCCGGCCGCGACCACCGCCGGAAGATTCACATTGAGCTGCCCCGGATCAGAGAATTGCGGTGGCACTTGTCCCGCGGCGATCTGGAACGGAAGCGGCGAGCCCGGCGTACCCGCCACGATCGGCGTCGTCGACAGACTGCCCGACGTTCCTATCGCGTAGCGGCGATTCAGCAGCGTCGCTCCCGTTTGCTGACCGAGCCGCACGCCGAGTGTCCGGGAAAACTTGTCGTCCGCGATCACGATCCGCGCCTCGATCAGGACCTGGCGCACCGCCGTATCGATCTGGCGAATGACGCGCCGTACTTCCTCGAGCCGGCTCGCGATATCCGTGACAAACAGGATGTTGGTGCGCTGGTCGAAGAACGCGCTGCCGCGCTTGGACAGGAAGCGTCCGCCGGCATCAGGCCCCGCGCCACCCGACTTGCTCGACGTGACCAACGTCACGACATCGGCGGCCTTCGCGTAATTGAGCTGGAAGGTTTCCGTCTGCAGCGGCTCGAGGTCGTTGATCTGCGCCTGCGATTCGAGCTGCTGCTTCTCCTTGAGCGCCAGTTCCTCGCGCGGCGCGATCAGAACGATATTGCCGTTCTTGCGCATGTCGAGGCCCTTGGTCTGCAGGATGATGTCGAGCGCCTGGTCCCACGGCACGTCCTTGAGACGCAGCGTCAGGCTCCCCGTCACCGTGTCGCTGGTCACGATGTTGAGACCCGTGAAGTCCGCGATTACCTGCAGGACCGAGCGCACTTCGATGTTCTGGAAGTTGAGCGAAAGCTTCTCGCCCTTGTAGCCGGCGCGCGCGCCCTGCACGAGCTTGTTCGGATCGTCCAGCACCGGCTTCACTTCGATGATGAACCGGTTCTCCGCCTGGTACGCCGAATATTCCCAGATGCCCCTTGGCTGGATGACCATTCGCGCGTTGCCGTTCTGCTCGAACGTGTCGACGGTGACGACCGGCGTATTGAAGTCGGCGACGTCGAGCCGGCGTTGCAGGTTCTGCGGCATCGAGGTCTTCAGGAAATCGACGATCAGTTGCCGGCCCTGCTGGCGAATGTCGATGCCGGTGCTGTTGTCCGAGAGGTCGACGATGATCCGGCCTTCGCCGTTGCTGCCGCGGCGGAAGTCCACGTTGCGAAGCGCATGCTGCTGGTCGGCTCCCTGAGCTTCCGAGAAGCGCTGCACCTTCTCCTGTCCGGCCTGCGCGCTGGGCGTCCCGCTGTCCGTCAGCGTCACCAGGACCGCGTTGCCTTCGACTTTGGTATCGAACGTCTGCGGCTTGTTCAGGCTGAAGACGACGCGCGTGCGGTTACCCGCCTGCACGAACTGCAGGCTGCGCAATGCGGGATCATCGACGGCGCGCTGGTTGCTCGCGAGGCCGCTCGCGGTGTCGAAGAAGTCGAGCGCGATGCGCGGCGGACTGGCGATCGCGAACCCGGCCGGCGGATTGGCGGGTGGCGCCTTCAACTGGAAGCGCACGACCGTGTTACCCGATGCGCCGCGAGTGACCGACACCTGCTCGATCGTGTTTGACGATTGCGCCAGCGCGGCACCGCCGAAAACAAGCACTACCATTCCCGCGAAGCACGCGAGCCAGGCTCTGCATGCGGCGAAGCCTCCCCAGCCCTGCCGTTGACCGACGCCGTTAGCCTTCATTTCTTCTGCTCCTGTTTCTGGTCAGCCTGCAGCAGGTTGAGCGTGCTGGACCGCTCCGACCAATCCCCCGACCCGTCCTGCACGAGTTCCTTGAGCTTGATGTCGGTATCACTGATGCCGACGATGACGCCGAAGTTCGTTCCGATGTGATTGCCCTGGCGCACCTGGTAGAGATCGCGCTCGGGCGTCTTGACGAGCGCGTAGAGCGTCTTGCCTTTTTCGAGCGTGCCGACCATCGACAGCGATTCGAGCGGATAGGCTTCGAGCGGCTCGCGGCGGCGGTTGAGGTCGGGTGCCAACTTGCTCGTGCTGTCGGTCTTCGTGGGCTCGATCTTGCGCGGCTTGAACGGATCGGGCAGGTCGAAATCGTTGTACGCGAAGGGCTCGTACGCCTTGATTTGCGGAATCGGATCGAGGTGCCCGCGCACGCCCTTGCCCTGCTCGGCCATCCAGTTCACGAGGTCCTGGTGGCTCGACGAGCCGCACCCGGCGAGGAGCGCGAGCGATGCGATAGCGAGCAGGAAGGTGCGCTTCATTTCTTCGCCTTTTCCTTCGCCGCCTTTTGAACCGCGCGCTGCTTCGCGATCTCTTCCTCGTCAAGATAACGGAAGGTCTTCGCGACGGCGTCCATCGTCAGCGTGCCCTTGTCGTTGGTGATCGCGACGTCATTCAGTGTGACGATGCGCGGCAGCGCGGCGACGTCGCTCGCGAATGCGCCGATGTCGTGGTAGTTGCCGGTGATCTTGATGGTGATGGGCAGCTCGGCGTAGAAATCGGCCATCCTTTCCTGCGGTGCCGGACGGAACAGGTCAAACTGCAGGCCGCGACCAAGCCCGGCCTGATTGATGTCCGTGAGCAGTGCATCGATTTCGGAACGGTTCGGCAGCTGCTTGACGAGCGCGCCGAACGCCTGCTCGACCTCGGCCAGTTGCTGGACATAGAGGTCGTAGTTGATCGCCTTCGCCTTCTTCTCGCTGAACTGCTGCTTGAGGCGGCCTTCTTCCTGCTGCGCCGTCTGCAGCGTATCCCACTGATCCTTCCAGTCGAAATAGGCGCCGAGCGCGACGATGAACAGCACGAGCAGCGCGAGCACGATCAGCTTCGGGAGCAGCGCCCAATTGCCGGCTTCGCGGAAATTGAGGCGGCGAAAATCGTCGAGCGTCATGCCTTGCCTCCCTTGGCGCCCGACTTGACCGGAGCCCCCGGACCCGCGATGGTTTCCGGAGTCGTCCGCCTGATCTGGAAGTTCAGCGTGAACTGATTGAGATGCTGCGGTTCGCTGCGGCCCTGCGCCGGCACCGTAACGAGCTTGATCTCGACGAGCTCGGGCTTCTCGAGCCAGGGAGAGCCCTCGATGTTGCGCATCAGCGTGGACACGCGAGCGTTCGATTGGGCGTAGCCGACGATCGTCACCTTCTTGTCGGTCTGCTTGACCGATTGCAGGTAGACGCCATCGGGCAACTGGCGCACCAGCTGGTCGAGGAGGTGAACGGCCTCGTTGCGATTCGCCTGCAGCGTTTCGACGACCTGTTTACGCGCCAGCACCTGCTGGATCTGATCGCGCAGCTTGTCGATCTCCTTGATCTGCGAATCGAGCTCGGCGATCTTCGTCGTGAGCAGCGCGTTGCGCGAGATCTGGTTGTCGATTCGCGCGGCGAGAATCGCATGCACGAGCGCGACGATCGCCACGCCAAGAATGGCGAGCGTGATCGCGAGCGAGATGAACTGGCGCTGGCGGGCTTGCCGCTTCTGCTCGCGATGGGGCAGCAGGTTGATGCGCATGATCTGGGTCTATTCGAAACCGCGCATGGCGAGGCCGGTGGCGATCATCAGCATCGGCGCTTCCTGCGCGAGCTGACGCGGCCGAATCCGCTCGGTCGTCTGCATCGTCGCGAACGGATTGGCGACGACCGTGGCGACGCCGGCGCGCTTGGCGACGAGCTCGTCGAGGCCCGCCAACAGCGCGCAGCCGCCCGCGAGCACGATCTGGTCGACCTGGTTGTACGACGTCGACGTGAAGAAGAACTGCAGCGCTCGCGTCACTTCGAGTGCCAGTGATTCCATGAACGGCTGCAGCACGTCGTGGTCGTAGTTCTCCGGCAACCCCTGATTCTTCCGGGCCGACTCGGCTTCGTCGGCGGAAAGGTTGAAGGCGCGCTGGATGTCCTGCGTCAACTGATTGCCGCCGAACGCCTGGTCGCGCGAAAATAGCATCTGACTGTTGCGAAGGACGTAGAAGTGCGTGACGTGCGCCCCGATGTCGACCAGCGCGATGTTCTGGTCGCGGCCGTTGGCCGGCAGCGACGGCGCGATCAGCCGAAATGCTTCCTGCGTCGCATACGACTCGACGTCCATGACGCGCGCCTTGAGTCCCGCCGCTTCGGCGACGGCGACGCGGTCCTCGACCTTTTCCTTCCGCGACGCGGCGATCAGGACTTCGACCTCGTCGGGGTTGTTGGGGGCGGTGCCGATCGTCTGAAAGTCGAGATTGACCTCGTCGAGCGCAAACGGTATGTACTGGTTGGCTTCGGCCTCGACGGTCAGCTCCAAATCCTCTTCGCGCTGCCCGGCGGCGACGATGATTTTTTTGGTGATGACCATCGCGGCCGGCAGGGCGAGCGCGACGTTGCGGTTGCGGCTGCCGAGGCGCTTCCACGCACGCTTCAGGACGTCGGCGGCGAGCTCGATGTTCAGAATGTTACCGTCGGTTACCACGTCTTTCGTTAGCGGCTCGATAACGTAGCGCTCCAGGCGGTACATTCCCTTGCCGGCGTCGGACAGTTCGACGAGCTTGAGAGATGTCGACGCGATATCGACACCAATCAGCGTCGGAGACCTGGTTTTGAACAAGTCCAGTGCGGAAGAGAAGTTTTCGGCAAGCATGGCGTCGGGCTCGTTGCTGATAATCTACATTAAACTCTGGCGACAAGTGTATCGGTCGTCAAATTGTTTCCTTTTCGGCGGGTGAGTGTTGCAAGCACGCCTATAATCGGGGCCGGCACCCCACCCAAACATGGTTTTTATTCCATCGTGCTAAAGCGCTGGCTACTCTATACCGCCTCGGTCGTCCTGGGCCTCGCCGTCGTCGGCGGCCTGCTCGGGGCATTCGTCCTCGCGCTGCTGTGGCCGACGCTCCCACCGCTCGACGCCCTGACGGATTACCAGCCGAAGATACCGCTCCGCGTCGTCTCGGCGGATGGCGACCTGCTGGGCGAATTCGGCGAGGAACGGCGCGCGATCGTGCGCATCGGCGAAGTCCCGGATGTCATGAAACACGCCATTTTGGCCGCGGAAGACGAGCGTTTCTATCAACACGGCGGTGTCGACTATTTGAGCGTGCTGCGCGCAGCCCTCGCCAATGCGACGTCCGGGACCCAGCAGGGCGCCGGAACGATCACGATGCAAGTCGCGCGCAACTTTTTCCTGACCCGCGAAAAGACGGTTTCCCGGAAGCTTCGCGAGGCGCTCCTCGCGTGGAAAATCGAAGCCAGCCTTTCCAAGGACGAGATCCTCGAGCTCTACGTCAACCAGATCTTCCTTGGCCAACGCGCCTACGGCTTCGCCGCGGCATCGCAGACCTACTTCGGCAAGCCGCTCTCCGAAATCACGATCGCAGAGGCAGCCACGCTGGCCGGCCTGCCCAAGGCGCCGTCCGCCTACAACCCGATCAGCAATCCGCGGCGGGCGAAAACCCGTCAGTTGTACGTGCTTCGACGGATGCATGAGCTTCACTATATTGACGACGATCAGTTCCGGGAAGCACAAAATGCGCCACTGACAGTGCGTCCGCCAACGCGCGAAGCCTCGATCGTTCACGCGGAATATGTCGCGGAAATGGCGCGTCAGGTGATCTATGACGCCTACGGCGACGACGCCTATACCCGGGGCATCACCGTCTGGACGACGATCCGTCGCGCCGATCAGGACGCGGCGTATGCGGCGCTCCGCAAAGGCGTGATGGATTACGACCAGCGGCATGGCTACCGCGGGCCGGACGGCTTCGTCAACCTGCCGAACGACCCGGCCGAGCAGGATACGGTGCTCGATCGCGTGTTCCAGGAAACCCCCGACAGCGACAACATCGTCACGGCGGTCGTGCTCCAGGCCACGCCTACGCAGGTACGCGCCGTGCTTACCAGCGGTGATCAGGCAGAAGTGACGGGCGCGGGACTCAAGTTCGCGCAGCGGGCGCTTTCGGACAAGGCGCCGGCCAACCAGAAGATCCGCCGGGGCGCGATCATCCGCGTGCTGCGTGACGACAAGGGACATTACGCGATCACGCAAGTGCCGCTGGCCGAAGCCGCGTTCGTCGCGGTACGCCCCGATGACGGCGCGATCCTCGCATTGGTCGGCGGCTTCGATTACGACCGCAACAAGTTCAACCATGTGACGCAGGCGTTGCGGCAGCCGGGCTCGGCCTTCAAGCCGTTCATCTACTCCGCCGCGCTCGAGAAGGGCTTTTCGCCGGCGACGATCATCAACGATGCGCCTTTCTACGTGCCGGCCGACAAGGCAGGCGGCCAGGCGTGGGAGCCCAGGAACTACGACGGCAAGTTCGAGGGGCCGATGCGCTTGCGCGTCGCGCTCGCGAAATCCAAGAACCTCGTGACCATACGCATACTGCAGGCGATCGGGCCGCAGTACGCGCAGGATTACATTGCGCGCTTCGGCTTCGATCCGAAGCTTCATCCGGCGTACCTGACAATGGGACTTGGCGCCGGCGCCGCGACGCCAATGCAGATGGCTACCGCGTATTCGGTGTTCGCGAACGGCGGCTACCGGATCACGCCGTACCTGATCAGCAAGATTACCGACAGCCACGGCGACCCGCTGTCGGAGGCAAAGCCCGCGCTTGCGCGCAAGGACGCCGAGCGCGCGATCGATCCGCGCAACGCCTTCATCATGACGACGTTGCTGCACGACGTGATCACGTCGGGCACCGCGACCCGCGCGCTCGAACTGAAGCGCAAGGACCTCGCCGGCAAGACGGGCACGACGAACGACGACATCGACGCGTGGTTCTGCGGATTCAACACAGCGCAGGTCGGCATTGCGTGGATCGGCTACGATCAGCCGAAAACGCTCGGCAACAACGAAACCGGCAGCGCCGCGGCGCTCCCGATGTGGATCTCCTACATGCAACGCGCGCTGAAGGGCGTTCCCGAGGAGGTGCGCGAACCGCCGTCCGGCGTCGTATCGCTGCGGATTGATCGGGAGACCGGGTTGCGCGACGATTCGAGCCAGTTCTCCGACTGGTTCATGGCCGAATTCACGCCACGGATGGCGCAGGACGCGCTCGCCCCGGCGTTGGCGCCCGGCTCCGCACCGGCGCGCGACGTCCGCGACCAGCTGTTCTGATCAGCGCTCATGGGACATCGCTCGAACGCCGCCGCGGGACGATACACGGTGGATTCAGCGGTGCGCGACGTGCACAATCGCGCCCGCATCGCCGACGTTGCCGCGCGCTTGATCGCCGAACATGGACTGACCGATTGGTCGCTCGCAAAGCGCAAGGCCGTGCGGCAGTTGATGCTGCCGGAGCGAACGGCGCTGCCCGGCGACGGTGAGGTCGAGGCGGCGCTCGCGGCGCATCACGCGCTGTTCGGCGGTGACGAGCATGCGGCGACGCTGCGCAGTCAGCGCGAGGAAGCGCTCAAATGGCTGCGCGAGCTCGCGCCATTCCAGCCGACGCTGGTCGGCGGCGTCGCGGCGGGATGGGCGACTGAGCACAGCGACATCCGGATCGAGCTCGTTGCCGACGACTCGAAGGCCGTCGAGCTCGCGCTTATCAACCGTAGCATCGTCTATCGCGTTGCGCCGGGCAACTCGCCCCATGCCGCGCTGCAGCTCTTCATCGATACGCCGCGGGGCGGCGTGCGCCTGGTCGAGCGCACGCCTGCCGCCGCACGCCAGCGTCCGCGGCGCGAGCGTCGCGGGTCAGACGATGTGCGGCTGGATGCCGAGGCGCTCGCGGAAATTCTTCGGGAGCCCGAAGGCGCGAATGAACCCCGAAAACCGCGTGACGTAAAGTAGGCCGCGCGCCACGTACCCGCTGGCGCAGCGTGGAAGACTCCGGCTATTGCACCAGCGGCGTCGGTGTGGCACGAAGATCGACGCCACGCACGTCCGCCTGCCCAGCAAGCACGCGCACGTATTGCGCGAGCGCGCGCGCGATCACGGTCGCGCGCAGCCGCTCCGCCACCTGCTGCTGCACGCTCGCGAATGGCGCCTGCCGCCCCGGCGCGCGCCGATCGACCGCAAGGATGTGAAAGCCGAAGCGCGTCTTCACCAACTGCCCGTGGATACCCGTCCAGGTGCCGCCGAACATGACCTGCTCGAACTCGGGCACCATATCGCCGCGCTGCACCTGGCCCAGGTTGCCGCCGTGCTGTCCGGAAGGGCAGTTCGAGCATTCGCGCGCGACGGCGTCGAAGCGCTCGGGCGCTTTCAGCAATTCGCCCAGCGTCAACTCGGCCTTGGCCCGCAGTGCGGGCACCGGTGCGCCGGGGGTCACCTGAAACAGGATGTGCCGTGCAGCTGCCAGTTCGCCGCTGACGAATAGCTCGGGATGCGCATCGTAAAAGCGCCGGCACTCGGCTTCTGCCGGAGCCGGTGTCTGCACTTCGCGATCGAGCAGACGTTCGATCCCCTCGTCGATCCCGGCGTCGTCGGCGTCCTCCGCGACGAGCCCGGCCGCGACGGCGTGCTGGCGCAACAACTCGCGCGCTGCTGCCGCCTCGCGGCTCGACGCGGCGCTCGTGTCGATCGCGACGCCGTTGATCGAAACCGCGGTCGCCGTTTCGGTCATTTTCCAGCCGCGCCCTGCCGGTCAGCGGTGGCGTTCCACTGGCGGCGCGTGCGCACCAGCTGTGCGGGCCGGATCAGGTAATACACCGTCGCGAACCCGCTCCAGATGTGGACCAGGCGCGTGAACGGGAAGATGAGGAAGATGGTGAGCCCGAGCGCGATGTGCGCCTTGTAGACCCAAGGCACCCCGACCAGCAGATTCGCGTTGCCGCCGCGAAAAATGACGATGCCCTGCACGTATTCGACCAGCCTGACGAACATCGCGCCGTCGAGGTGATCGGTCGCCGCATAAACCGTCCACATGCCGAGGGCGAGCTGTACCCACAGGATGGCAACGACGGCGATGTCCCAGAACCGCGTCGTCGCGTAAATGCGCGGCTCGACCAGCCGGCGGTGGATCAGGATCGTAAGCCCCGCGAGCGCCACCACGCCGGCAATGCCGCCACCGACCATCGAGAGGTACAGGTGCTGCGCCGGCGTCATGAATAGCGCCGAGATCGACTCCGGAATCAGGAATCCGAACAGGTGGCCGAAAAACACCACCAGGATCCCGAAGTGAAACAGGTTGGAGCCCCACCGCAGCTCGCGCTTGCGCAACAGCTGCGACGAATCGCTTTTCCACGTGTACTGGTCGCCATCGAAGCGCACGAGGCTCCCGAGAAAGAACACCGACAGCGCGATGTACGGGTAAATGCCGAACACGAACTGGTGAAAAAAAGAACCCTGCGTCATCGTGTGGCTCCTTACCGCCGATCATTCCGTTTCGCTTCGGGCTTGCGCGGGACGAACTGCATCACCGCGGGCTGCGCGGGACCGGCGGCAGGAGCGGCAAACGCTGGTGCATCGGCCCATTCCTCGTCGATCGGCGGTTCCGGCGGCGCCGGCGCGACCGCCTCGCTCCAGTCGAGCCCAGGCAGGTCTGCCACCGAGAGCACCGCCGCGAGCACCGCCGCGTACGGACTGCCGCGCTGCGCCAGCGTGGTGCCGACTTTGCGTACGATGTGCGCACAATCGTCGAGCATCGACCGCGCCTCCCCCAGCGTACGGCAGGAGAGGTACTCGAGCACCGCCGGCAGGTAGTCCGGCAGCTCGTGCGAGCCGAGGCGCAGACCGGCCTTCTCGTAGATCTGCATCAGGTCGACCATCGCCGGCCCGCGATCGCGCGATTCGCCGTGCACGTGCTCGAAGAGATGCAGCGACGTTCTCCGGCCGCGATCGAACAGCTCGACATAGCGTTCCTCGAGTGCGAGCGCATCGCTGCGCTGCAGATCGACGATCAGGTTGGCGAGGCGGTCGCGATCGGCGGTGGACAGCAGCGGCGAGTGCGCGATCGCCTCACCGATCTCCGGCAGCGCGGCAACAAGGTCGCGACTCGGATAGGTGAGGAGCGCGGAGAGCGCGCGCAGCACGAGCAGATCGGCCGGCGCTGCCTGCGTCGCCCTCACGGGCCCGCGACCTTTTCCCGGCCGTCGGCGGCGCGCACCTTGATCGGGAAGACGCGCTTGCCGCCCATCTTGCCCCCGAACAGGCTGGGCTCGGTTTCGCCCGAGCAGCCGTTGCCGAAGCTGAAGCCACATTCGTTGCGCAGGTCATAGGCGTCTTCCGCGTACTCGCGGTGCGTGGTCGGGATCACGAAGCGGTCCTCGTAGTTGGCGATCGCCAGATAGCGGTGCATGTCCTCCACCTGGTCCAGCGTCAAGCCGACGCGTGCGAGCAGCGCGGCGTTATCGGTGCCCTCGAGTTGCCGTTCGCGGTAGAACCCGCGCATCGCGAGCAGGCGCTCGAGCGCGACCATGATCGGCTCTTCCTTGCCGGCGGTCAGGAGATTGGCAAGGTAGCGCACCGGAATGCGCAAGCTGCGCACGTCAGGCAATCCGTCGACTTCGCCGATCTGACCGGCGTTGGCGCGCGCGTTGATCGGCGACAGCGGCGGGACGTACCACACCATCGGCAGTGTGCGGTATTCAGGGTGCAGCGGAAACGCGATCTTCCAGTCGATCGCCATCTTGTACGCGGGCGAGCGGCGAGCCGCGTCGAGCCACTTTTCCGGCACGCCGTCCGCGCGCGCCTGCGCCTGCACGGTGGGGTCGTGCGGATCCATGAAAATGTCGAGTTGCGCCTGATAGAGATCCTGCGGATTCTCGACGGCCGCCGCGTGCTCGATGCCGTCGGCGTCGTAGAGCATCACGCCGAGATAGCGGATGCGGCCCACACAGGTCTCCGAGCAGACCGTGGGCTGCCCCGCCTCGATGCGCGGATAGCAGAAGATGCACTTTTCCGCCTTGCCCGTCGTCCAGTTGTAGTAGATCTTCTTGTACGGACATCCGGAAACGCACATCCGCCAGCCGCGGCACTTGTCCTGATCGATGAGGACGATGCCGTCCTCCACGCGCTTGTAGATCGATCCCGACGGACACGATGCGACGCACGACGGATTGAGGCAATGCTCGCAGATCCGCGGCAGCGTGATCATGAACGTGTTCTCGAACTCGCCGTACATCTCCTTTTGCATCTCGGCGAAGTTGTAGTCTTTCGAGCGCTTCGCAAATTCACCGCTGAGGAGCTCCTCCCAGTTCGGGCCCCATTCGATCTTTTCCATGCGCTTTTCGGTCAGGATCGAGACCGGGCGCGCGACCGGTGCCGTCTTCATCTCCGGCGCGGACTGTATGAAATCGTAGTCGAAGGTGAACGGCTCGTAGTAGTCGTCGATTTCGGGCAGATGCGGATTGGCGAAGATCTTCATCAGCACGCCGAGCTTGCTACCCTGCGCAAGCCGGATGCCGCCGTTGGCCTTGCGCTCCCAGCCGCCCTTCCAGCGCTCCTGGTTCTCCCAATCCTTGGGGTAGCCGATGCCCGGCTTGGTTTCGACGTTGTTCCACCACGCGTACTCCATGCCGCTGCGCGACGTCCATACGTTCTTGCACGTCACCGAGCAGGTGTGGCAGCCGATGCACTTATCGAGATTCATCACCATCGCGATCTGGGCGCGGATTTTCACGGTCTGCTCCTGATCTTCATGATCTTGCCGGTTACACTGCGGCGGCGGACAGCGGCTGGTCCATCCAGTCGACATTGCGCATCTTGCGCACGATGACGAATTCGTCGCGGTTGGATCCCACCGTGCCGTAGTAGTTGAAGCCGTAGGCGAGCTGGACGTAGCCGCCGATCATGTGGGTGGGCTTCATCACCGTGCGCGTTACCGAATTGTGGATGCCGCCGCGCTGGCCGGTGGTCTCCGCACCCGGCACGTTCACGATTTTCTCCTGCGCGTGGTACATGAGGCACATGCCCGGATTCACTCGCTGGCTGACCACCGAGCGCGCGGTGAGCGCGCCATTGGCGTTGTAGAGCTCGATCCAGTCGTTGTCGACGATGCCGGCGGCAGCCGCGTCGACCTCGGAAATCCACACGATCGGGCCGCCGCGCGACAGCGTCAGCATGATCAGGTTGTCGGTGTAGGTGGAGTGGATGCCCCACTTCTGGTGCGGCGTAATGAAGTTGAGCACGATCTCGGCGTTGCCATTGGACTTCTGCGCCCGCACCGAGGCTACGCTGCGCGTGTCCACCGGCGGCTTGTAGACGCACAGCGCCTCGCCGAAATCGCGCATCCAGCGATGATCCTGATAGAACTGCTGGCGGCCGGTCAACGTGCGCCACGGAATCAGCTCGTTGATGTTGGTGTAGCTCGACGTGTAGCTCACCTCCTCGCTGTCGATGCCCGACCAGGTCGGCGAAGTGATGACCTTGCGCGGCTGCGCCTGGATATCGCGGTAGCGGATTTTTTCGTCCTCGCGCGACTCGGCCAGGTGACGGTGCGCGCGGCCGGTCTGCTTCGACAGTTCCTCCCACGCCCTGACGGCGACATGGCCGTTGGTTTCCGGCGCCAGGAAAAGAATCGTCTCGGCCGCATCGATGTCGCTGTCGATCCTCGGCATGCCCTTGGTCACGCCTTCGTCGGTGACGAGGTAGTTGAGCGCGCCGAGACCGTCGACCGTTGCCTCCATCGGCCAGGTGATGCCTTTGGCGCCGTTGCCGAGTTTTCTGATCAGCGGTCCGAGTGCCGTGAAGCGCTTGTACGTGTTGGGATAGTCGCGCTCGACGACGACGATGTTGGGCGCGGTGACTCCCGGCACGAACTCGCACTCGCCGCGCTTCCAGTCGGCCACGTCGAACGGCTGTGCGATCTCCCCCGGCGAATCGTGCATGATCGGCTGCAGCACGACATCCTGTTCGACGCCGAGGTGGCCGACCGCGAGCCGCGAGAACTGCTTCGCGATCGCCTTGTAGATCTCCCAGTCGCTTTTCGCCTCCCACGCCGGGTCCACTGCCGCCGACAGCGGATGGATGTACGGGTGCATGTCGGTCGTGTTGAGATCGTTCTTTTCGTACCACGTCGCGGTCGGCAGCACCACGTCCGCGTAGAGACAGGTCGTCGACATGCGGAAGTCGAGCACGGTGAGAAGGTCGAGCTTGCCTTCCGGCGCGCGCTCGTGCCACGTGACTTCCTCCGGGCGCGCGCCGCCGCTTTCACCGAGGTCGGGACCCATCACGGCGTTCTGCGCACCCATCAGGTGGCGCAGCATGTATTCGTGCCCCTTGCCCGACGAGCCGAGCAGGTTCGAGCGCCACAGGAAGAGATTGCGCGGAAAGTTGATCGGGTTGTCGGGGTCCTCGCAGGCCATCTTCAGGCTGCCATCCTGCAGCCCCTTCATCACGTAATCCCGCGGCGCGACGCCGGCCCTGGCCGCGTCCTTGACCACCTGCAGTGGATTGGCCGCGAGTTGCGGCGCCGATGGCAGCCATCCCATGCGCTCGGAACGAACATTGAAGTCGATCATCGAGCCGGTGTAGCGCTTCGCATCGGCGAGCGGCGACAGGAGGCCGCGCACATCGATCTTTTCGTAGCGCCACTGATTGGAATGGTTGTAGAAGAACGACGTACCGTTCATGTGCCGCGGCGGACGCAGCCAGTCGGTGGCGAACGCGAGCACCTGCCAACCCGTCTGCGGCCGCAGCTTTTCCTGCCCGACGTAATGCGCCCAGCCGCCGCCGGAGACACCAACGCAGCCGCACAGCATCAGCATGTTGATCGCGCCGCGATAGATCATGTCCTGGTGGTACCAATGATTCACCCCCGCGCCGATGATGATCAGCGAGCGGCCATTGGTTTTTTCGGCGGTTTGCGCGAACTGGCGTGCGACCGAAATCAGCTTCTCGGCGTCGACTCCGGTAATCGCGGCCTGCCACCTGGGCGTGTACGGCACGTTGTCGTCGTATGACTTGGCGCAGGCGTCATCGAGACCCCGGCCGACGCCGTAGTTCGCGCACAGGAGATCGAACACCGTGGCCACGTACACGTCGCCCGCCGCGGTGGAAAGGCGCTTGACCGGGACCTTGCGCAGCAGCACGTCGGTGCCCTGGTCGTTCTCCGGGAAGTGTTCGTGCAGCCTGCCTCCGAAGTACGGGAACGCGACCGGCAGCGCGTCGTCGCGGCGCTCGAGCAACGACAGCGCAAGGCGCAATTCCCGGCCGCTTGCGCCATCCTTCTGCTCGAGGTTCCACTTGCCGAGGTCCGTCTCGATATTCTTGCCCCAGCGGTGGCCAATCGAGCCCTGCGGCACGGCCGGCGCGTCCGAGATCTCGTCGAAACCCACGGTCTTCCACTCGGGACTGTTGTCCTGGCCGAGCCGATCGGCGAAATCCGACGCGCGCAGATAGCGGTCCGGCACGTAACGCTCGCCATCCTTGACCAGCCGGACCAGCAGCGGCAGATCGGTGTAGCGCCGTCCGTAGTCCTGGAAATAAGGCACCTGCCGATCGATGTGAAATTCCTTCAGGATCACGTGACCCATCGCCATCGCGACCGCGGCATCGGTGCCCTGCTTGGGATGGAGCCAAACGTCACCGAAGCGTGCGACCTCGGAGTAATCCGGCGTGATCGCGACCACCTTGGTGCCGTTGTAGCGTCCTTCGACCAGGAAATGCGCATCGGGAGTTCGCGTTTGCGGCACGTTGGAGCCCCACGCGATAATGAACTGGGCGTTGTACCAGTCGGCCGATTCGGGGACATCCGTCTGCTCGCCCCAGACCTGCGGCGACGACGGCGGCAGATCGCAGTACCAGTCGTAGAAGGACAGCAGGCTGCCGCCGATCAGCGACAGGTAGCGCGCGCCCGACGCGTGCGACACCATCGACATCGCGGGAATCGGCGAAAAGCCGCACACCCGATCCGGGCCGTATTGCTTGATCGTGTAGAGGTTGGCCGCAGCGACGATTTCAGTCGCCTCGTCCCAGGCGACGCGCACGAAGCCGCCGCGGCCACGGATCGACTTGTAATCGCGGGCCTTGTCCGGGTTCTCGACAATCGACGCCCAGGCCTCGACCGGCGCCAGTGTCTTGCGCGCCTCACGCCATAACCGAACCAGCCGGCCGCGCACCATCGGATGCTTGAGCCGGTTGGCGCTATAGAGATACCAGCTATACGACGCGCCGCGCGAGCAGCCGCGCGGCTCGTAGTTCGGCATGCCGGGACGCGTGCGCGGGTAATCGGTCTGCTGCGTTTCCCACGTCACGATGCCGCCCTTGACGTAGATTTTCCAGCTGCAGCCGCCGGTGCAATTCACCCCATGCGTCGAGCGCACGATCTTGTCATGCTGCCAGCGCGCACGGTAGCCTTCCTCCCACTTGCGGTCTTCATCGCGCGTCTCGCCGTGGCCGCCGGCGAATGGCTCGCGGCTGTGGGTGAAGAACATCAGACGATCAAGGAAGTGGCTCATGACGACCTGCCTGCGCAAGGTTCGAAGCGACCGGACAGCCTAACTTCGGAAGGCCTCGCCGCCCACACTCTCCGAAGGGCAACTGGCGAGACGCCGTGCGCGCCACGAAGTTCACGCGACGTGCTCGACCAGCTGCGCTTTGCGTACTTCGGTGAAATAGATCAGGATCAGCGATACCCAGACGATACCGTACAGCAGCATGAAACAGCTCGAGCGGATGCGCGTCACGTCGAGCACGGCGCCCCACAGGATCGGCAGCAGAAACCCGCCGAGACCGCCGGCGAGACCGACGATGCCGCTGACGATGCCAAGGCTCTGCGGAAATTCGTCGCTCACGTACTTGAACGTCGAAGCCATGCCGAAGGCCAGCGCCAGGCCGAGCGCGAACAGCAGCAGCGTGAACGACAGTGGATTCCAGCCCAGATGAAAGGTGGCGGGTCCGTCGATCGTCTTCACCGTGAACTCGGCCGGCGGATACGAGATCAGGAACAGTGTAATCCACGCCGCCCACAGCACCCACCAGGTGACGGCGTGCGCGCCCCGGCGGTCGGATAGCCAGCCGCCGAAAGCACGCAGCGCGCCGGCAGGCAGCGCGAACGCGATCGCCAGCAACCCCGCCGCCTTGACGTCGAAGCCGTACTCCTGCACATAGTATTGCGTCATCCACAGCGACAATGCGGTGAAGCCGCCGAAGGTCAGCGAGTAGTACTGGCACAGCTTCCACACCCGCCAGTCCTTGAGCACCATCAGCTGCTGCCGCAGCGTCGGGCCGCCTTTGCCGCCGGCGCCGGGATCGGGCACGCTCACCAGCCAGAACATCACGGCCGTCGCGAGGAGCGCGATCGCGTAGACCTTCGGCACCATCGGCCAGCCGTAGGCTTCGATCAGCCGCGGCGCGACGAACATGTTGAGCGCGGCGCCCATCGTGCCGGCGCCGAAGAAGCCCATGGCGAAGCCGCGCTTCTCGGGCGGAAAGAAGCGCGCGCAGTAGGGCGTGCCGACCGCGAACGACGCTCCGACGACGCCGAGCAGCAACCCGATCGCGAGCAACTGCCAGTATTGCGTCGCATAGCTGACCAGGTAGACCGGCACGGCGGACACCAGCAACAGCGCGGTCATCACCATTCGGCCGCCGAAACGATCGGTCCAGATGCCGAGCGGCAGCCGCATCACCGCGCCGAGCAGCACCGGCGTCGACGTGAGCAGGCCAAACTGCGTGTTGTTGAGACCGAGCGTTGCCTTGATCGGGATCCCGATCACGCCGAACATCATCCAGACGGCGAAGCACACCATGAATGCGAAGGTGCTCGCGAAGAGGGCCGCGTAAGCTTTCGGATGCTGCCGGGTCGGCATGTCTAACCTCCGCTTCGCGGCACGGCCGTCGACCGTCGTAACCGCGTGCTGTTCACCGCACTATTGCTTTTGAAAGGACCGTGGCCCGTGAATATAACCAGTTATGCGGATTTGCTGGAGGCTGCGATGGGACAGACCGAGCCGCAGCGGCTTCTATTCGTATTTGCGCAGGCCGAGTTGCCGAGCGATCCTACGGGAGCGCAGAAACGGCAGTTCCAGTCCGGGGAAGGCGGTGCTCTGACTCCGGTCATGTGCGTCGACAAATCGCCGCATGAGCTTGGGAGTTTTGCGAGCCTGGTGGACGAGTCGCACCGGACTGGACAGCGCTGGGACATCGCGTTTGTGTCCAGCATATCCGGCCGGGGCGGAATTGCGCCAGGCGGTGCCGAAGCCGATCAGCCTCTCAGGATGATGATCGAGGCCATCAAAAAGGGCGCGATCGGAAATTTTCTGGCGTTCAATCGGGATGGAGATCTGGTTCAGCTCACCCAGGGAAACGCTGGATAACGCCTCCGGCCTTACCGGCCCTTGAGCCAGTCCGCCGCATCGAGCGCATAGTAGGTAAGGATCGCGTCCGCGCCCGCGCGTTTCATTCCCGTCAACGCCTCGAGCACGCAGGCGCGCTCGTCGAGCCACCCCGCCTGCGCAGCTGCCTTCAGCATCGCGTATTCGCCGGACACCTGGTACACGGCGGTGGGCATGCCGAATTCGTCCTTGACGCGGCGCACGATGTCAAGATACGGCAGTCCCGGCTTGATCATCACCATGTCGGCGCCTTCCTGGATGTCGAGATACGTTTCCCAGAGCGCTTCGTCGCTGTTGCCCGGATCCATCTGATAAGTGTCCTTGTCGCCGCCGGCGAGGTTCGCGACCGAGCCGATCGCATCGCGAAACGGGCCGTAGAACGACGACGCGTATTTCGCCGAGTACGCGAGGATGCGCGTATGGATGAAACGCTTCGCGTCGAGTGCGCCGCGAAGCGCCGCGACGCGGCCGTCCATCATGTCCGAAGGTGCTACGATGTCCACCCCGGCTGCCGCGTGGCAAAGCGCCTGGCGCACCAGCGCCTCGACGGTTTCGTCGTTCATCACGTAGCCGGTGTCGTCGATCAGGCCGTCCTGTCCGTGGCTCGTATACGGATCGAGCGCGATGTCGGTAATGACGCCGAGCGAAGGAAAGCGCGCCTTCAGCGCCCGCACGGTGCGCGGCACGAGGCCTTCGTCGTTCCAGGCCTCGGCGGCGTCGACCGATTTCCGGTCGGCTGGAATGACGGGGAACAGCGCGATGGCCGGCACACCCGCCACCATGCACCGTTCGGCATCGCCGAGCAGGAGGTCGATCGATTTTCGCTTCACGCCGGGCAGCGACGCGACGGGCGCCCCCTGCCCTTCGCCGTCGTGGACGAAGACCGGGTAGATGAAGTCGTCGGAGGCGAGCCGGGTCTCGCGCGCGAGCCGGCGCGAAAAGTCGTCGTGCCGCATTCGCCGCGGCCGCTTCGCCGGAAATCGACCCGTAAGGTTGAGGCTCATCGGGATTGCATCCTTTTTGTCCAGTGACGGAACTTACCAAAATGGCGGGCGGTCACACTCCCCGGACGGTAAACGTCTCCCGCTTTCCTCCCTGAGCGGGTGCCCGCGCCGGTTTCGTACCGGCACGGGCGTTTTGAGGCCCCGCATCATTCCCCTTGATCGCGGGGCCTTTTCTTTGGGGTCGGAGCCTTGAGATTGGGCGCAACGTTTCGCCGGATCTCAAGGCTCCGACCCCAGCCATTGCGCGAGCGTCCGGTCGGCCTCTTCGACCCCTTGCCTGGACGTTGCCGAGAACCCGATCACGGAAGCCGCGCGCGCATGACCAGGGAATGCATCGCGCAAGCCGGTGTCGATGTCCGTGACGGCGCGGCGGCGCCCGGCCACGTTGAGCTTGTCGATCTTGGTCGCGAGAATCAGCACCGGCCGTCCCGACGGCAGGAAGGCCGCGAGCAGGGCGTTGTCGAGCGGCTTTAATCCGTGCCGCGCGTCGACGATGAGCACAAGCCCGATCAGCGTCGTCCGCGTCGTCACATACGACCACAGGAAGTCCTGCCAGGATTGTTTCAGCGCGCGCGGTACCGCCGCATAACCATAACCGGGCAGGTCGGTGACGAGCGCGCCGTTACGAAGCTGAAAGAAATTGATCTGTTGCGTGCGTCCGGGCGTGCGGCTTGCGTATGCGAGCCGGGTTTGCCGGGCGAGCGCATTGATCGCGCTCGATTTGCCGGCGTTCGAGCGGCCGGCGAAGGCGACTTCCGCCGGACCTGCGGCAGGCAGTTGCCAAGGCTCCGCGGCGCCGGTGACGAACGTTGCTCCTTCGATGGGTCCGGACGTGCGCGACACCGGCGCGGTTTTCGCCGAGCGCGGCGACTCCGATACAATAACGCGTTTTTTCATCCGCAACATCGCTTCGCCATCGTACGCGGCACGGCGCGCGCAAGGTGGCGACGAACGAATCCCCCGGAGCCCGAGTTCATGACCCGCATCTGGTGCTACGCGTTAGTTGCTGCGACCGCCGCGTTTTCCGCGACTGCCTTCGCGCAGGAAACGGCGCAACCCGCCGCGACCAGCGCCGATCCGGCGAAAGCCCGGCAGATCGTCAGTCAGGTATGCGCCGCGTGCCACGGCGTCGACGGCAACAGCGTTGTGTCCGCCAATCCGAATCTCGCGGGACAGGGCGCCGACTATATCACCCTGCAATTGATGCATTTCAAGGCGGGCGTTCGCGTCAATGCGACGATGCAGGCGATGGCAGCGACGCTCTCCGACGCGGACATGCAGGCAATTGGCGTCTATTTCTCGCAGCAGAAGCCGAAGGGGCTCGCAGCCAGGGATCCGGCCCTCGTGAAGTTGGCGCAGCAACTGTGGCGCGGTGGCGATGCGGCGACCGACGTGCCGGCGTGTGCCGCCTGCCATTCGCCGACCGGCGTCGGGGTTCCCCGGAATTTTCCGCGCCTTGCCGGCCAGTATGCCGATTACACGTACGCAGAGCTCAAGGAGTTCAAGGCAGGCGAGCGCGGGGCCGATCCGGGCGGCAAGGACGTGAACGGTCGCATCATGAATGCGATCGCGCAGAAGCTGACCGACGAGCAGATGAAGGCCATCGCCGACTACGCCGCTGGCCTGCGCTGAATTGGCGTCCGCTGAATTGGGGTCAGAGCTGTATTTCCGGACGCGCCGAGGCTAATCAACGCATTCCCCGCGGAAATGCAGCTCTGACCCCAATTCAGCTTCCCACGGGCGCACACATGATCACGCTGTCCGGACCGTAGCCCTCCGGCACCCACGTTGCAGGATCCGCGCGCATCTCGTCGCGCACCGTGTGGTCGGACGTGTAGCGGTGATTCGTCGTGCGCTGATTGAAGAACCGCCAGATCGGTTGCGTGCCGCTCGCGCATGCACCGCTGACCGGGTCGGGCAGCGCGATGTAGAACGCGTTGCCGCTTTCGTACGTCCATCCCGGATACGTTTGCGGGTGGTCGATCACGGCCTGGCATTCCGCGAGGCTTGCCGAATAGAAGTGCGAGTCGCCAAAGCCGGGCGTCCGGTAGAAACGGCACACGGGATTCGTGCCCGGCGCCAGGTTCTGGTACGCGAGAAAGCGCAGGCCGGTCCGTTCCCAGCCGCCGTGCACGCCGGTGTCGAGGTCGTTGATTTCGGCGGGGCTGAGCGTGAGGAAGTAATGATCGAGATCGCGGTTGTAGTACTCGACCACGGCGGACTGTCCGGGTGTGCCCGTCGCGCCGGGAGTGAGGTACTCGCGCGTCAGCGGAAGCATGTTGTCGATCCGCGAGTATTCGTCGGTGCCGAGCGGATTGTCGCAGGACGCCGCGCCCCGCCACAATCCGCCACGCACTTCGTAATAACCTCCCTGACTGAAAAACGTCAGCAGACCGGCACCGCTCGAACCGGGCTCCGTCGTGCCTTGGTTGTATTGCACCTGGGCGAAGCTCGAGCCGTCCGTGTAGAGCTGGTAGCCTTGCGCGTTGCCCTGGCTCCATTTCTTGAGGTCGCCTTCCGGATGATGAAGCACCGACACTGCCGCAAGCGTTGCAATGGGCTCCGCGCGCCACGCCGAAAACGTCGAGCCGGACGGTGGATCGGCGTCGAGGCGCACGAGCGACCAGTCCGAGTCGACGCTTCGCGCAAGCATCGCGGCACCGGCCGTCTGCTGCACGAACGGCGGCACGACCTTGCTGCCGCATTCCACCGCGTCGAAGAACCAGTACTCGTTCAGCGTGCGCGCCGCCATCGCCGAGTCGAGGCAATGATTCGCCGAAAAGAAGTAAGGCGTATTGCTCGACGTCGAATCGTTCAGCAGCTGTCCGGTACACAGATACGTGAAGCCGTCTTCCTGCGTGAATTCGATCGCGGCGACCGCTTTCCTGCTGTTGACGAACGCCGTCGTCTGCGGTGTCACGCAAGCGGCATCGATCTCGCAGCTGGCCGCCGTTCCAATGTCCTGCACCGCCTTCGCATCGATCTTGTCGAGCGATGCCGGCGGGACGACCTGATGTGAGACTTTCGCGACCGTGAGCGGCGCGTTCGGCACGCGCACGCCTGCTTCGGCATGAATCTCGAGCGTCGCCACGTCGCCTTCGAGCACCGGCGACCAGAACATGCCGAAGCGTCGCGTATCGCTCGCGACGGTATTGGCAAGGATCGGGCCGAACACCTGCGCATGCTCGCCGTTGCCCGAGAATCGAAAGCTGATTCCGGGATCGGTCGCAACGAGCTGCAATGCGACGCGAAGCGCGGCCGCGCCCGGCGACACGATCTGGATCTTCGCCGCATGACTGCCGTCGGCGAGCGTCTGCCAGCTCAACTGGTCGAGCGCCATCGACGCGGATGCCGCCGGCACGTCACGCGGGAACGCAAGCGCGAGCCGTCCCTTGAGCCGGTTCGCTTTCGCACCAGGCAGGGCAGGCGCCGCATTGCGCGCCTTGAGCGCCGCACGTTCCGCGGCCGTCGGCTCGGGCAATGTCACGCGCCAGACGGGCGCGGCGGGAGCGAGCAGGAACTTGGCGGGCGCCGACTTTTCGACTGCGCGTTGGCGGAAGTCTGCGGGCGGCACCGACGTGATCGGCACGTCGGCGAACGCGGGCAACGCCGCAGCAACGAACGCAGTTGCGATGGCGACGCGGATGCGCGCGCATAAATGGCTATGCTTCACTCACGACTCCCGAAAGATTCATGCGTCGCCGGAAAGCGACGGTCGATCGATCCATTGACGCGCAGTGCGATGCAAATGCCGCGCCATCGCCAGCCGAGCCGTCAGTGGACCCTCGGCAATGGCGGCGGTTCCGGCTGCGCGTGCAGGCATTCGTGTAACAATATTTGCCAATCGGGCAAGCCGAACCCGAACGTGCCCGCAAAACGTGTTGCATCGAGGACGCCGTAGGCGGGGCGCCTGGCGGGCGTCGGGTAGTCGGCCGTCGTGATCGGTGTTACCCGGACCGGTGTGTCGTTGCCGATGATCGCGCGCGCAAAGTCATACCATGTCGCCTGTCCCCGTGCGCTCAGGTGATAAAGCCCCGCGCGTTCGGCGATGTAAGACGTTCCCTGCGCGACCAACCGCGCGGTGGCCCGGGCAAGGGCACGACTCCAGTTCGGAACACCCGTTTGATCCGCAACGACACGCAGTTCGCTCCGCGTGGCGGCTGATTTTTGCATTGTCACGAGGAAATTCTGTCCGTGCCGCGCGTAGATCCAACTCGTGCGCAGCGTCAACGCAAAGGCACCTGACGCCGCGATTGCGCGCTCGCCTTCCTGCTTGCTCGCACCATAGACGTTCAGCGGATGCGTCGGCGCCAATTCGTCGTACGGCGCGGTCCGCTCACCGTCGAACACGTAATCGGTCGAGTAATGGATCAGCACGGCGCCCGCGCGTTTCGCCTCGTCGGCGAGGATGGCGGGAGCGCGCCCATTGATCGCGAACGCCGCATCGCGCTCGGTTTCCGCGCGATCGACGGCCGTATACGCGCCGGCGTTGACAATGAGCCGCGGCGCAACTTCACGCACGACCTTGGCGATCATCGACGGATCCGCCAGATCGAGCGCTGCACGATCGCAGGCGATCAACGTTCCGCATGCGGGCAGGATCGCCGCCAGTTCGCGGCCGAGTTGGCCGCTCGCGCCGGTCAGCAGGATTGTCGGCTGCTTGCTCGACATGCAGCCCCTCACTCCAACCCTCTCCCCGCGCGCGAGGAGAGGGAGCCGAGAGAACGCGACGCGGGTGAGGGATCCTCCACGCTGGTTCAGCGATAGACGTCAGCCATCGCGAGCGGAACGCCGGCGGCGTCCTTCGCCGCAAGTGCGGGCTCGATTCCCTCGGGCCACGCGACAGCGAGTGCCGGATCGTTCCACAGCAGCGTGCGTTCGTGCGCCGGGTACCAGTAGTCGGTCGTCTTGTAGAGGAATTCGGCGACCTCCGAGACGACGACAAAGCCATGGGCGAAACCGGGCGGAATGAACAACATGCGTCGATTGTCGGCGGAAAGGTTCATCGCGACGTGGCGCCCGAACGTTGGCGACGAGCGGCGCAAGTCGACGGCGACGTCGAACACCTCGCCCGCGATCACGCGCACGAGTTTCCCCTGCGCATGCTCGATCTGGTAATGCAGACCTCGCAGGACCCCGTGGCGCGAGCGCGAATGGTTGTCCTGCACGAAATCGGCGTCGATGCCCGCCTCGAGGAACGCGCGACGATTCCAGCTTTCGAGGAAAAATCCGCGCGTATCCTCGAACACTCCTGGTTCGATCGATAGGACGTCCGGAAGTGACGTGGGCTCGACGCGCATCAAGGCGTTGGTGGCTCTTCGAGCAGCCGCAGCAGGTAGCGGCCGTAGCCGTTTTTCGCCATCGTCGCGCCGAGCTTCTGGAGTTGCGCGGCATCGATGTAGCGCAAGCGGTACGCGATCTCCTCGGGGCACGCGATCTTCAGGCCCTGCCTGCGCTCGATCGTCTCGATGTACTGCGACGCCTCGAGCAGCGATTCGTGCGTGCCCGTATCGAGCCACGCCATCCCGCGACCCATCACCTCGCAGGCGAGCTCGCCCCATGCGAGATACTGGCGATTGACGTCGGTGATTTCGAGCTCGCCCCGAGCCGACGGGCGCAGCGTCGCGGCGATGTCGAGCACGCGGTTGTCGTAGAAGTAAAGCCCCGTCACCGCATAGCGTGACTTCGGCGCGCGCGGCTTTTCCTCGAGACTCGTCACCCGCCCCGCCGCGTCGAATTCCGCGACTCCATAACGCTCCGGATCCGCGACCGGATAGGCGAAGATCGTCGCCCCCGAGGCACTCGCCCTGGCGCGCTCGAGTTGCGGCTGCAGGTCGTGACCGTAGAAAATGTTGTCACCGAGCACGAGCGCCGACGCATCGCGCCCGACGAACCCGCGGCCGATGATGAACGCCTGCGCGAGTCCGTCCGGGGATGGCTGTACCGCGTACGAAATCGCGAGTCCCCATCGTGCGCCATCGCCGAGCAGCTGCGCGAATCGCGGCGTGTCTGCGGGCGTCGAGATGAGGAGGATGTCCCGGATGCCGGCGAGCATCAGCGTTGACAGCGGGTAATAGATCATCGGCTTGTCGTAGACCGGCAGAAGCTGCTTCGACACGACCTGCGTCACCGGAAACAGCCGCGTCCCGGAGCCGCCCGCGAGAATGATTCCCTTGCGCCGGATGTGACCCCCCCACGCTTGCAGCTGCGCCGCTGCGCTGCCCACCGCGGGGGCGGAATTCGCGCCTCGGGACGGCCCTTCGGCGCTCATCGCGCGGATTGCGGCATTTCGGCGTCACGCATACTGAAGGTCGACCCACCGGCGATATTCGGCGTTCTGCACGCTTGCGAGCCAGCCGGCGTTGGCGAGATACCAGTCGACCGTCCTCTGCATGCCCGATTGGAACGTCTCGGCCGGCGTCCATCCGAGCTCGCGGCGAATTTTCGTGGCGTCGACCGCATAGCGTCGATCGTGGCCCGGCCGATCCTTGACGAACGTAACGTGCCGTTCGCAATCGAGATGCGGATGCCGCGTTTGGACCCCTCGGCAAATCGCCTGCACGACGTCGATGTTCGCCATTTCGGCGCTGCCGCCGACGTTGTACGTCTCGCCCGGCCGTCCTCGCGCGAGCACCGTCCTGATCGCGCCGCAGTGATCGCCGACGTAGAGCCAGTCGCGTACGTTCCTGCCGTCGCCGTAGACCGGCAGCGGTTTGCCCGCGAGCGCGTTGACTATCACCAGCGGGATGAGCTTTTCGGGAAACTGCCGCGGACCGTAATTGTTCGAGCAGTGGGTCGTCAGCGTAGGCAGGCCATAGGTGTGGTGATACGCGCGTACCAGGTGATCGGACGACGCCTTCGACGCCGCATAGGGACTGTTCGGCGCAAACGCCGTCATTTCCGAGAACGGTGCGTCGTCGGGACCGAGCGACCCGTACACCTCATCCGTCGATACATGCACGAACCGGAAGGCCTCGCGCGTCGCGTCCGGCAGGTCCGTCCACCATGCGCGCACGCAATCGAGCAGCGCAAACGTGCCGACGACGTTCGTCTGCACGAATGCCGCGGGACCGTGGATCGAGCGATCGACGTGCGTTTCGGCGGCAAAGTTGACGATTGCGCGCGGGCGATGTCCGTCGAGCAGCGTGCGCACGAGGTCCGCGTCGCCGATGTCGCCGCGGACGAACACGTGACGCGAATCGCCCCCCAGCGACATCAGGCTGCGGAGGTTGCCGGCGTACGTGAGCTTGTCGAGGTTGACGACGGGCTCGCCCTCCTGCGCGAACCAGTCGAGAACGAAATTGGCGCCAATGAAACCGGCGCCTCCGGTAACCAGGATCATGTCAGCGTATGAAGAGCCGATGGAACTCGGGACCGCGGCGAGTTTAGCATCGCAGCGCGCCGCTCATCTCCCGGCCTCCCTGCACCCGATCGGCGACGCAGCGTAGTAGTCGCGATACCAGCCGACGAAGCGGGACAGGCCGTCGACGAGTGACGTATGCGGCGTGAACCCGGTTGCCTGCTGCAGGCGCTCGATCGACGCATAGGTCGCGCGCACGTCTCCCGGCTGCATCGGCCGGTCGCACCGAATCGCCGTTCGCCCGAGCAGGCGTTCGAGTGTCGCAATGAACACGTCGAGTTCGACCGCCTCGTGATGGCCGATGTTGTAGACGGCGTACGGGGCATCGTCGCCGTCCGGGGGCGGTGGGCGGGCGAGGACTCGCAAGACGCCTTCGACGATGTCGTCGACGTACGTGAAGTCGCGTTGCATCCTGCCGGCATTGAATACGTCGATCGGACGTCCGTCGAGAATGGCTTTGGTGAACAGCATCGGCGCCTGGTCGGGGCGGCCCCAGGGCCCATAGACGGTGAAAAAACGCAGCCCGGTCGCGGGCAACCGATACAGGTGGCTGTAGCTGTATGCCATCAATTCGTTGGCTTTCTTCGTCGCCGCGTACAGGCTGACCGGGTGGTCGACGGATTGATCTTCGGAAAACGGCAGCACATGGTTCGCGCCGTACACCGACGACGACGACGCAAAGACCAGGTGCCCGACGCCGCCGTGCCGGCAGCCTTCGAGGACGTGCCCGAACGCGACGAGATTGTTGCGCACGTAGGCTTCCGGATTCACGAGCGAGTAGCGCACGCCCGGTTGCGCGGCGAGATGGATGACGGCATCGAAGCGCTGCGCAAAGAGCCCCGTGCACGCCGAAGCATCCGCGAGATCGGCGCGCTCGAAGATGAACCGCGGATCGGGGCGCAACGTATCGATGCGCGCTTCCTTCAGCGCCACATCGTAATACGGGTCGAAGCTGTCGACCCCCGTCACCTTCGCATCGGCGGAGAGCAGCGCGCGCGCGACGTGCATGCCGATGAAGCCCGCGACGCCGGTGACCAGCACGTGACTCCCGGCGACGCTCGTCACTGCCCCCACGCTTGCGGCCTCATTGGCCAATACGGCCGCTGCGCTGCCCCCCGAGGGGGCGCCATTCGCCGCGGCCTCATTGCACCGAACCGCCATCCGTTGCATCTCCGTGTCGGCCTCCACCCACGCTCGCGGACGCGCCCTTCGGGCCTTGGCTTCGCCCCGCTCGCGTGGGCGTCCGTGGGACGGCCCGGCGGCGCTCACTGGCCGCGTCCCGCGCGTTCGAGCGCACGAACCTTGGCGTGCTTGAGAAAACTGGCGAATGCGCCGACGGCGATATGAGCGAAACCCGGGGCGCCGTCGAGGAAGCCGAGCTTCAGCACGTAGAAGCGGAGGAACCGCGCGAGCGGAGCGGTTGCCATCGCGAACGCCGTACTGCGCTTGCCGCTCGCATGGAGCGCATCGGCCTGCAGCGTCGTGTAGCGGTTCTGCTTGGCGACGTAGCGCTCCAGCGATTCGGCCGACGCGTGCAGCAGATCGCCGTCGAGCCGACCGACCGGTTCATCGGCGATCACGCGCTCGTGAACCGGGTCGTCGCTCCAGCGCGCGCGGCGGCGATCGAAGAGCCGCGTCGTCCAGTCAGGATAGCCTTCGCCGTGTGCGAGCCAGCGTCCGAGAAAACGGTTGCGGCGTGCGAGCGCATACGCGGAACGCGGGGGCTGGCCTCGGGCAAAAAGCATGGCGATCGATTCGCGCAGTTCGACTGACAGCCGTTCGTCGGCGTCGAGGCACAATACCCAGTCGTGCGCGGCTTCTCCGACGGCGAACTGCTTCTGCGGTCCGAATCCGAGCCACGCGTGCGAGACGACGCGCGCCCCCAATCGGCGCGCGGTTTCTACGGTATGATCGCCGCTCCCCGAATCGACGACGAGCGCATCGGCGCAAAACGACGCCGACGACAAACAGTCCGCGATGTCGGCCGCGGCATCACGCGTAATCACCACCAGCGAAATTGGAAGCGGGCCGGCCATGCGCGGTTCGAATCGCGGAGTGAAGCCCCCCCGCCGATTCGCTGTTCCTCACGTCCTCTCGAAATGGCGCGATTTTACGTTGTTTGAGAACCGTGACCCGCGATGAATGCGGTCCTCGTCGTGCGGCCGTCGTCGCTCGGCGATATCGTTTATGCGCTCGCGGTTGCCACCGACATCCGCCGCGCACATCCCGAACTTGCGATCGACTGGGTAAGCGAGCCGGGGTTCGCGCCGCTGATCGCGCTGTGTCCGGATGTGCGCAACGTGATTCCGTTCGGGTTGCGACGCTGGCGGCACGCCCCGCTCGCCGCGGCCACCTGGCGTGACATGAGCGCGTTCCGCCGCGACCTGCGGAGCACGCGCTATGCGGCGATCCTCGATCTGCAGGAACAGCTGAAAGGCGCGCTGGTCGCCCGGCTCGCGCGAGGGCTGCGGCACGGCTTCGATCGAGCGAGCATCCGCGAACCGCTCGCGACGCTCGGCGATGACGTCCACCATCACGTGCCGCGCGACCTGCACTTCCTCACGCGCTGCCGCCGCCTCGCGGGCGCCGCGCTCGGCTATGGCGTCGAGAACCCGCCACGCTGGAATCTGCAGCCGCAACCCACCGCGGCCACGAGGCCGCATCGTCCGTACGTCGTCGTGCTTCACGCAACGAGCCGCGCTGACAAGTTGTGGCCGGAAGCGCACTGGCGCATCGTGCTCGACGCCTGCGAGCGCGCCGGGTTCACGATCATTCTGCCTTGGGGGAGCGCTGCCGAGGAAGCGCGCAGCCGGCGACTCGCAGCGGGTTTCTCGCGCGCGATCGTCCCGCGCTGGCTGTCGCTGCCCGACGCGGCCGCGCTGCTCGCCAACGCCAGCCTCGCCATTGGCGTCGACACGGGATTCACCCATCTGGCTGCGGTGCTCGGCAGGCCGACGGTTGCAATTTTCAGCGCAACCGATCGCGCGCGTCACGGCGTCGCATGTGCCGGCCTGCATGCCCGTGACGTCGGTGATGCCGGCGCCCCGCCAACGCCCGAAGCGGTTCTCGCTGCGGCCGACGCGGATTTGCGCCGCATCCCCAGTTGCTGAACGGATGATCGCGCGCTTCGCCTACACGCTACTGTGGTGGCTCGCACTGCCGTTTCTGCCGGTTCGCCTGTGGTGGCGCGGTCGGCGTGAGCCTCTGTACCGTTCGAGGATCGGCGAGCGCTTCGGACGCTATGCCGGCGCCGCGTGCGCCGTCGGCAACGACGTGCTGTGGATTCACGCAGTGTCGGTTGGCGAAACGCGCGCGGTCGCGCCGCTGATCGAGCGACTCGTGCGCGAGAATCCGCGACGGACCATTTTGCTCACGCACATGACCGCGACCGGTCGCGAAGCCGGACGCGCGCTATTCGGCAATCGTGTGGCGCAGGCATGGCTCCCGTATGACATTCCATTCGCCGTGCGGCGCTTCCTGACGCACTTTCACCCGCGCGCCGGTTTGCTCGTCGAAACGGAGTTGTGGCCGAACCTGACGGCGGCGGCGGCACGCAGCGGCATGCCGCTGCTGTTGATCAATGCGCGTCTTTCGGAGCGTTCCGCGCGCGGCTATTCGAGAATCGCACCACTTGCACGACCGCTCGTGCGGGCGCTGGCGGGCGTCGCAGCGCAAACGCCGGAAGATGCCGACCGACTGCGCGCGCTCGGCGCGCGGGAAATCGTCGTCACCGGGAATCTCAAGTTCGACGTCGGAATTCCATCGGCGATGCATGATCGCGGACGCGTCCTGCGCGGGAATTTCGGAATCGACCGACGCGTCCTCGTGCTCGCTTCCACGCGCGATGGCGAGGAAGCGCTGCTGCTCGACGCGCTCGCACGCGCGACGTTGCCGAGCGGAGCGCTGGTCGTGATCGTTCCGCGGCATCCGCAGCGCTTCGATACGGTTGCCGCGCTGCTGATAGAACGGCGGCTCGCATTCGCTCGACGCAGCGAAGATTCCTCCGTACCCGCCGATATCGACGTCGTCCTGGGCGATTCGATGGGTGAGATGTTCGCGTATTACACGGCGGCCGACGTCGCGTTCGTCGGCGGCAGTCTGCTGCCGCTCGGCGGGCAGAACCTGATCGAGCCGATCGCCGCCGGCGTACCGACGCTCGTCGGCCCGCACACGTTCAATTTCGCCCAGGTGAGCGATGCCGCGGTTGCGGCAGGCGCGGCGCTGCGGGTGCAGGATGCCGACGAATTATTCAGCGTTGCGAACGGGCTGCTCGCGAACGCGGCGTCGCGCGAGCGAATGCGCGTGAATGCCGAGGCGTTCGTGTCGGCGCATCGCGGCGCCGTCGACCGGGTGTGGCAATGGCTCGCACCGCGGATCGATTCCGCGCCGAACCATCCCGAACCCGCGATTGGGGGTCCCAAACCAGTCAGCCCTGCAACCGCCGATTCACGTTCTCGAGATCCTGCTCGTCGAGTGCCCCGACCGCCGACTTGAGCCGCAGCACGCCGAGCAGGTAATTGAAATAGGCCTGCGCAAGATCGTGGCGGGCCTGAAACACGTTCTGCTGCGTGTTCAGCACGTCGAGGTTCGTGCGCACGCCCACCTCGAGGCCCGTCTTGTTCGATTCGTACGCGATTTGCGCGGATGCCAGCGCCTGCTCGAACGCCTTCACCGAAGCCGCCGCGCTCGTCACGCCGGTAAATCCGGTCTGCGCGCTGAAGAGCGCGTTGCGGCGCGCGACTTCGAGGTTCTGCCGCGCCGCGTCCTGCAAGGCGAGCGCCTCGCGGACCCTGGAATCGACGAAACCGCCCTCGTAGAGGGGCACCGTCAGCGCCAGGCCGATGGCCGCCTGGCGCTGCTCGCCGATCGCGCTCGTGCTGAGCGATACCGACCCGGTGAAGGCCTGCGCGTTGACGCTTGCGACGAGGTCAATCGTAGGCAGATGTCCGGCGCGCTGGCGCTCGATCTCGAGCGTGGCGATGTCGGCGTTGTACTGCGCGATCCTCACCGCGAGGTTGTCGGACAGCGCGCGATCGACCCAGACGTCGAGCACGTTCGGGGACGGCAACGTCGGCTCGAACCCGGGCCCGAGTCGCTTCAGATCCTGCGGGAAACGCCCGATGATCGCGCGAAGCGCCGTGCGCTTGTTCTCGAGATCGTTGCCCGCGCTGATCTCCTGCGCGACGATCGAGTCGAATTTGGCCTGCGCTTCATTCGTGTCGGTGATCGTCGCGACACCCACCTCGAAGTTGCGCTTCGCCTGCGCGAGTTGCTCGGAAACGGCGGCCTTCTGGCTTTCGGCGAGCTCGACGTTGAACTGCGCGAGCAGCACGTCGAAATAGGCGCTCGCCACGCGCAGAATCAGGTCCTGCCGCGCCGACGCCAGCGTGTAGTCGGCCTGGCGCACCTGCTCGACCGCCTGGCCGTAGGCGACGGTGTTCGCGTACCGATACAACGGCTGCGCGGCGGAAATCGTGAGTCCGCCGGCACCGAAGCTGCGATTGATGTTGAGATGCGGATCGCTGTCGATCCCGGCACCGAAGTAGTTGGCATTCGTGCTCGCCGACAGCGAGACGTTCGGCAACAGTCCGGCGCGCGCCTGCGGCACGCGCTCCTGCGTCGCTTCCCAGTTCGCGCGCGCAGCGGCGACCGTCGGGTCGTTCCGCTGCGCCTCGCGATAGATGTCCATCAGGTCCTCCGCGGCGCAGGACACCGAGGCCGCGAGGGCCGCGGCGAAGCATGCGAGAACGGCGGGTTGGAAACGCATCATTGTCGGTGGGTCCGGTAGGCGAGCGTCGCATGGCACGAAGAAAGACGCGCGGCAGCGCATCGCCGCGTCGACATGCGAGAGCGGGCGATGATCAGAATTCGAACCGTGCCGGGGTCGCCGCATTGACGAGCGGGGCAACCACCGTTTCGAAGAGATCCGTCGCCACCCTGGCGTCGGGCGCTTCCCAGCGGATCAGTCGCGCCTTCATGACCGGCGCCTCGCCGATCACGGCGAAGATCCGTCCGCCGGGGACCAGCTGCTCGAAGAAGCGCTCCGGAAGCAGCGGCGTCGAGCCGGTCAGCACGATCGCGTCGTAGGTCTCCTTGCCGAAGCCGCGCGCGCCGTCGCCCGCTTCCACTCGCACATTGGCAAACCCGTACCGCGAAAGTTTCGTGCGGGCGTCGGCCGCGACCGCGGCGTCGATTTCGACGCTCGTCACGTCACCAGCCCCACTCGCGAGGAGCGCCGTGAGATAGCCGCTGCCGGTGCCGATCTCGAGCGCGCGATCGCGCCCTCCGAGCATGAGCTCCTGGACCACCCGCGCCTCCATCTTCGGCGTCCACATCCTCGCGCCATTCGGCAGCGGCAATTCGAGATCGGCGAACGCGAGTGCCTTGTAGGCCGGCGGGACAAAGTTCTCGCGCTTGACGGCGAACAGCAGGTCGAGCACGCGCTGATCCAGCACCTCCCACGTCCGGATCTGCTGCTCGACCATGTTGAATCGCGCCTGCTCGTAATCGAAATGGGTCATTGCCCGGCTCTGCGCACGCGCATGAGTTGCGACGACAACATGACGATGATCGGCGTCCATTTCACGGGATTTTCTGGCACGCGATGGAGTCTTCGATTATAACAACCGGCATTGCGCGCTCGCGACCAATCGCGGTCGGAGATTAATTGGGGTCAGAGCTGTAATAAAGGGCGATGGCTTTGTGCCCTTTATTACAGCTCTGACTCCAATTAATCCAGCTCTGACCCCAATTAATCAATCGAGCGTCTGCCGGTACCGCCACATCGATACCGCGACGACGGCGACCATGAACAATGCGATGGGCCACACGTGCGACGCGATGTCCTGCGCCCCGTTGCCCTTCAGCAGGATGCCCCGCACGATGCGCAGGAAGTGCGTCGCCGGGAAAAGCTCGCCCAGCGCCTGCGCCCACGCGGGCATGCCGCGAAACGGGAACATGAATCCGGACAGGAGCATCGTCGGGAGGAAGAAGAAGAAGGTCATCTGCATCGCCTGCAGCTGGTTCGCGGCCATCGTCGAGATCGCGTAGCCGAGGCCCAGCAGCGCCGCGATGTAGAGCATCATCGTCGCGCCGAGAAGCGTGAAGCTGCCCATCATCGGCACGTCGAACAGGTAGCGCGCCGCAAGCAGGATGATCACCGACTGGACGAGACCCACGAGGATGTACGGAGCGATCTTGCCCGTCATGACCTCGAGCGGCAGCACCGGCGTCGCGAGCAGGCCTTCGTACGTGCCGCGCTCGCGCTCGCGGGTGATCGCGAACGCCGTCATCATCACCATCGTCAGCTGCAGGATCACCGCGAGAAGGCCGGGGACGATGTTGTACTGGGTGACGCCCTCGGGGTTGTAGCGGCGCTGGACGTCGAGCATGAACGGCGGCGACTGCGGCGACAGACTCGCGAGCGGTCCGGTGAGATCGTGCGCGAGCGCATTCGCCCCCGCCTGCGAAAGCGCTGCGAGCGCGTTCCCGGTCGCGGCAGGGTCGGTCGCATCGGCGGCGAGCAGCACCGACGGTCGCTCGCCGCGCAGCAGTTGGCGCGAGAATCCGGCGGGGAACACGATGGCGAACTGGATCTCGCCGCGGGCGAGCATCGCGTCCGCCTCCGCGGTGCTCGGCGGCGACGGCACCAGCGAGAAATAGCCGGTGTTCCGCAGCGTGGCGGCGATGCTGCGCGTGAACTCCGTGCGGTCGTAATCGACGACCGCCGTCGGCAACGCCTTCGGATCGGTATTGATGACGAAGCCGAACAGGAGCACCTGCGCGATCGGGATGCCGACGATCATCGCGAACGTCAGGCGATCGCGCCGCATCTGGACGAATTCCTTCAGCGCGATCGCGTACGCGCGCGCGAACGAAAAGCGCGTTCCTGCCGCAGTGGTCCCGTCAGCGGACATCTTCGGGCGTCTGCTGCATCAGGCTGACGAAGACGTCCTCGAGCGAAGTCGGCGTGCGCTCGACGTCGAATTCGGAGCGCTCCCGCACCGGCGCCAGCGCCGCTTCGAGCCCGGCCGGGTCGCGCCCGGAGACACGCAGCGTCGTCCCGAATGGAATCACCGTATCGACGCCGCGCGCGTCGCCCAGCTGCTGCGCGAGCAGCGCGAGCGCGCGCTCATCGCCGCTTGCCCGCGACGCGATGCTCCACGTCGTGAGCCCGGAATGCGCGATGACGGCGTCGGGCGTACCTTCGACGAGCAGCTTCCCGGAGCTGATATAGGCGAGCCGATGGCAGCGCTCGGCTTCGTCCATGTAATGCGTGCTGACCAGGACCGTGATGCCGTCGGCCGCGAGCTCGTGGATCTTCTCCCAGAAATCGCGACGCGCTTTCGGGTCGACGCCCGCCGTCGGCTCGTCGAGCAGCAACAACTGCGGCGAATGAAGCATGCACGCGGCGAGCGCCAGCCGCTGCTTCCACCCGCCGGACAGCGTGCCCGCGAGCTGCGCTCGCCGGGCGGCAAGGCCGAGGCGTTCGAGCGTGATTCCAATGGCCCGTTTTCGATCGGGAACGCCATACATCCGCGCGACGAAATCGAGGTTTTCTTCGATCGACAGATCCTCGTACAGGCTGAAGCGCTGCGTCATGTAACCGACCTCGCGCTTGATCGCCGCCGCCTCGGTCCGAAGGTCGTGGCCAAGACACGTGCCCTCGCCTTCGTCGGGCGTGAGCAAGCCGCACAGCATGCGGATCGTCGTCGTCTTGCCGCTGCCGTTTGGCCCGAGAAAACCGAAGATCAGGCCGCGCTCGACGCGAATCGAAAGATGATCGACGACGGCGCGGCCGCCGTAGCGCTTGGTCAATCCATGAACATCGATGGCGAGGGCGCGCCCGCCCTCGCCCGCCGCTTCGCGGCTCCGGTGCGCAGCAGCGGGTTGAGGCGAGGACGATATCAGCGGCGTCACCGCGTGCGGGCGGTCAGCGCCACTTCGACCGGCAGTCCGGGATGCAGCGCCGGGTTCGGCGTGTCCGGCCACGCTTCGACGAGGAACACGAGATTCGCGCGATTTTCGCGGCTGTAGATCACCGGCGGCGTGAATTCGGCCTGCGTGGCGACGAAGCGTACCTTCGCCGGAATGTCGGCGCCACAACCGTCGCAGCGCACGGTCACGGTGTCGCCGATGCGGAGCGTCGCGACAAGCGTCTCCGGGATGTAGAAGCGGATCTTCACGTTCCCGGGGGGCAGCAGCGAAACGACCGGCGCGCCAGCGGCAACCCACTCGCCCGGACGATACAACGTGTCCGCGACGAGGCCCGCGGCGGGTGCCGTCTGCGATTTCTGCTCGACCCTCCACTGCGCCTGCGCGAGGGCGTCGCCGGCCGCCTTCACTTCCGCCGTCGCCGCCGCGATTTCGTCGCTGCGCGCCGGGAGATTCGCGATCCGGACCTGCTGGTTCAGTTCCGCGACGCGCGCCCGGTCGCGGTCGCGTGCAGCCAGCGCCTGGTCGCGCTGTTGCGGCGGCAGGAATCTGTCGGCGACGAGCTTCTGCGTGCGCGCGAGGTCCGCCTCGCTCTGCCGCAACGATGCCTGCGCCTGCGCCAGTTGCGCGCGCGCCGCGGCGATCTCCGGCGGCCGGCGCGCCTTTTCGAGATTGGCGAGCGTCGCCTGCGCCTGGCGCACGCGAGCCTCCGCTTCCGCACGCGCCGCGCGCTCCTGCTCGCTCTCGAGCGTGAACAACGGCGCGTCCTTCGCCACCTGCGTCCCGCGCTGGACGGCGAGCACCAGCAGCGTTCCCGACAAAGGCGCGGCGACGCGGACGAACTCGCCCTCGACGTAACCCGGATAGCCCGCGGGCTTCGTTTCGGTGCAGCCGGCGAGCGCGAGCAGGCAGGCAAGCGCCGTCAGCCGCACGATCATCGAATGGGCTCCACGCGCGCATCATAGTCGAGGCTGCGCCCGGCGCTGCGCGAGTGACGCAACGCGGGCGCGCGCACGCTTTCGACCGCCCCGACGCGATCGACGAACCGTGACTGGAGATCGGGGGATTCGATGTGCGCGATCTTCTGGCCGGCGCGGACGGCCTCGCCGTCGCGCACCGTCAAACCGACGATATCGGCGGCAACCTTCGACTTCACGACCGTCTGGTGCACCGGCTCCAGCGTTCCCGATTGGCAACCACCGCGCCAGCAGGGTACTCGCTGCATAGGCCAGATTGGCAGGCACGAACTCCAGCGCACCTGACGCGCCGGCGTCCGCCGGACCCTGCGACGCGGCACGCTTGCTCGCCCGCAGCACGACCGTGCCTGCGCCGCCGCCGACGAGCGACTGCCGGGGAAGAATTCACGAAAAGGGGGTGGACGATACGGCTACCCCGGAGAGCAGGCAAACCCGAGGCGATGAAATGGGGCTGGCGCCGATGCAATGGGCATCTTCCGGCCCGCCGTGGCGGCTTTGGCGCGCTTCCAACGGCTTTCGCGCAGTTCGATTGACACCCGAATCGGGCCCGAATGATAATGCTCCGTTATCCTTTTTTCACGCTCCCCCGGAGAATTTCGATGCGCCTTTCACACAGAATCTGCCTTACGCTCGTCGCCACGGCGATCATGGGCGTCTACGGCTGCGGCAAGGAAGAGCCCAAGCAGGCGGCGGTGACACCGGCAGTTGCGCCGGCGGCACCCGCCGAGGAAACGGTCACGATCGGCGTCGCGGGCCCGCTGACCGGGGGCATCGCGCATCTCGGCAAGGACGACGAGAATGGCGCCCATCTGGCGATCGACGAAGCCAATGCGAAGAAGATCAAGATCGGCGGCAAGGTCATCCACTTCGTCATGGACAGCCAGGACGACCAGGCGGACCCGAAGCTCGGCCCGACGGTCGCCCAGAAGTTTGTCGACGAGAAGGTCGCCGGCGTCGTCGGTCACCTGAACTCCGGCGTGACCATTCCCGCGTCGGCCATCTATAACCAGGCCGGCATTCCGATGATCACCGGTGCGGCCACCAACCCGAAGCTCACCGAGCAGGGATTCAAGACAATCTTCCGAACGGTCGCTCGCGACGACCAGCAGGGCCCCGCGATCGCTGCCTACCTCGCGAGCGATCTCAAGAAGAAAAAGGTTGCGATCGCCGATGACGCCACCGCTTACGGCGAAGGCCTCGCGAACGAAGTCGAGAAGACGCTGAAGGCTGACGGAGTCACGATCGTTGCCCGCGAAAAGACCAACGACAAGGCCACCGACTTCAAGGCGATCCTGACCAAGATGAAGGGCAAGAAACCCGACGCCGTGTTCTACGGCGGTATGGACGCCACCGGCGGCCCGCTGCTGAAGCAGGCGCGCGAACTCGGCATCAAGGCGACGTTCGCGTTCGGCGACGGCGCGTGCACGGCAGAAATGAACAAGCTCGCGGGCGACAAGGCGGCCGATGGCATGATCTGCTCGCAGGCCGGCATCCCGGCGCAGATGGCGTCGAAAGCGTTCGTCGACGCGTTCAACGCCAAGTACGGTGAAATCAAGCAGTACGCGCCGTACTTCTACGACAACGTGAACCTGCTGATCGCCGCGATGCAGAAGGCCGACTCGGTCGACCCGGCCAAGTATCTGCCGGCGTTGCAGAAGATCAGCTACGACGGTGCGACGGGGCATATCGAGTTCGACGACAAGGGCGACCGCAAGGACGCCGAAATCACGATCTTCCAGATGAAGGACGGCAAAATCGACCCGGTCGCGATCGTCAAGGCGGGCAAGACCACCCCGATCGGTGGCGAGGTATCGGCGGCAGCACCGGCGGCGGCGGCCGCACCGGCGATGGCGCCCGCGATGACGCCTGCTCCGAAAAAGTAACCGGCTTCGAAGGCACTCGAAACGGCGCCCCGCGAGGCGCCGTTTTCACATGATGGGGTCAGAGCCGTAATATTCGGCGCGAAACATGCACATGATGGGGTCAGAGCCGTAATATTC